>JAHZHG010000021.1:9748-17092 GCA_019420425.1 Clostridiales bacterium | reverse complement strand
GGGTAGAATAGAAAAAAGCAACCGGACAGGAGGGCAGCATTATGCTGGAGATGCTGGAGGAGTGGCTGAATATTGCGGTACATCTGGGAATGCTGATGTTTGAGTATATCGGCGTGGGCGTGCTGGTATTTGTCGGTATTCAGGGCCTGGTGAATTATATAAAAAAAGAACCGGAAACCCGGCTGATTCTGGCCAAGGGCCTGGCCATGGGGCTGGAGTTTAAGCTGGGCAGCGAGATCCTGCGCACCGTGATTGTGCGGGAGATGCAGGAGATCTTTATTGTGGCGGGAATCATTGCTCTGCGGGCGATTTTGAATATCCTGATTCACTGGGAGATCAAAAACGAAGAAAAAGAAAAGAAAAATGAATGAGAGCAGGCCTGCGTCTTTACATAGCGGACGCAGGCCGCTTTACGCAGAGGGAATATTTTTCTTACAGGAGCATACGCATGTGTTTTCAGGAATATATGAAAAGTAAAATTGGTGTACTGAAGGTTACGGCAAATGAAGAGGGGATCACCGGCGTCTGCTGCGCAGAAGGCGAAGAAATTCCCAGGGATGCCCGGGGAAATGCGCTGACCGCCGAGGGGGTAAAGCAGCTCACTGAGTATTTCGCCGGCCGGCGCAGAAGCTTTTCCCTGCCTTTGTGCCTGGAGGGCACGCCCTTTCAGCGGGAAGTCTGGGAGGTGCTGCGCTCGGTGGAGTTTGGAAAAACCCTGACCTATAGCGAGGTTGCGGCGAAGGCGGGAAAACCGCAGGCCTGCCGGGCGGCGGGAACGGCGATCGGGCGCAATCCGGCGCTCATCCTGGTGCCCTGCCACCGGATTCTGGGAAAAAACGGTGCGCTGACCGGATTTTCCGCCGGACTGTGGCGCAAGAAAGAGCTGCTCGTCCATGAGGGAATCGAGTGGAAATAACAATTAGGAGGTAGTTTATGGACTGGATAGAATGGGTAAAGGCAGTGCTGTTTGGCATTGTGGAGGGCATTACGGAATGGCTGCCGATCAGCAGTACGGGACATATGATTCTGCTGAATGAGTTTGTAAAGCTGAATGTCAGAGAGGAGTTCTGGCAGCTGTTTCTGGTGGTGATCCAGCTGGGCGCTATCCTGGCGGTGGTCGTCATGTACTGGGGCAGGCTTTTCCCCTTTTCCTTTAAAGGCGGATTACGTGCGGATAAAGACAAATGGATTATGTGGGGAAAGATCCTGATTGCCTCCATACCGGCAGGCGTGGTCGGCGTGCTCTGGGATGACGAGCTAGAAGCGTTGTTCTACAATTACCAGACGGTTGCCATTATGCTGATTCTGTTCGGTATGCTGTTCATCACGGTGGAAAACTGGAACAGGGGACGCAGCCCGAGGATAAACTCCATCGCAGAGATTACTGTGCCTGCCGCATTGATTATCGGGATATTCCAGCTGATTGCAGCGGCATTCCCCGGCACCTCCAGATCAGGCGCGACCATCATCGGGGGGCTGATCATCGGCGTATCCAGGGTAACCGCAGCGGAATTTACCTTTTTCCTGGCCGTACCGGCCATGATGGGCAGCAGCCTGCTGAAGCTGCTGAAGTTCGGAACAGATTTTACCAGAGGAGAGCTTTCTGTGCTGCTGATTGGGATGGCAGTGGCCTTTGGCGTTTCCCTGGCAGTTATCCGTTTCCTGATGGTTTACATCAAAAAACACGATTTCAAGCTGTTTGGATGGTACAGGATTGTCCTGGGCTTCCTGGTGCTTGGATATTTCACCTTCCTGGGCTGATTCAGCCCAGGTATTTTTCTGGGGAAACGTGACTTTCTTTCAGCTTCCTGTGGGTATACTGCTTAAACAGCGTATAGATAACGGAGAACAGCGGGATAAAAAACAGCATACCCGCAATGCCCAGCAGGCTGGCGCCGATGGACACGGCCATCAGCACCCAGATCGCGGGAAGGCCCACAGAGCCGCCCACCACATGGGGATAGATCAGATTGCCCTCAATCTGCTGGAGCACCTGGAACAGCACCAGAAAGATCAGCGCCTTTACCGGAGAAATCATCAGAATCAGCAGGGCGCCTGTGATACAGCCGATGAATGCGCCGAATACCGGAATCAGGGCGGTGATGGAGATCAGCACGCTGATCAGCAGCGCATACGGGATACGGAGGATGGTCATGGATACGAAAAACATCAGGCCGAGGATGCAGGCCTCCGTGACCTGCCCGCTGAAAAAGCTGCTGAAGATGCGGGAGGTAAGACGGCAGACATCCAGGCAGCGGTCACAGAAGCGCTCCGGCAGATGGGCGTACAGCGCCATCTTGAACTGGCGCTTCAGCGTTTCCTTGGAGTTCAGCAGATAAATGGCAAATACAATGCCGATAAAAAACTGGGTGATGACGGTGATCGCCGAAGAGACAAAGCCGATGGTGGAGGAAAGCACCCCGGTGGAGAAAATCTGCACACCCTGAAGAAGCTCTTCCCAGACGTCCTGGAGATTCGGGAGGCGGCTGAAAATATGTTCTTCCAGAAACCGGCCGTCTATGCCCAGATTCACCAGCCAGGCCTCCAGATTGGCCAGCGCTCCGGGAATGGTGGCGCCGATACGGACAAGGGTGTCCCTCAATGCCGGAAGGATGAGCAGGATTACCGCGGCAATGACGACGACATAGATGAGCAGGGTAAGTACAAGGCTTATGGGACGCTTAGCCCGCTGCCTGACCTCGTGCCCGGGGATCGACAGTAGGGTGCGCTCCAGAAAGCTCATGGTGATATTCAGCAAAAAGGCCATGAACCCGCCGAGCAGAAACGGGGAGAGTATGGTCAGGATAAAGCGTACTCCGGATAAAACCGTGCTGAAGCGGGAACAGAAAAAGTAAAGGGCGATTGCGTAGGTGATCAGCAGCAATGGCCGTTTTGCGTGTTGGACAGACGATGAAAACGGAAATTTTTCCATGGGATAGATCCTTTCCGCCCTTGCCGGGCGATTGAATAAACAGGTATTCTCTGATGCTATCATGATGGAAGAAAAAGTCAACCGGTTTTTTCAAAATTTATGAAATATTTAGGAGTACGGGGAAGAAGGCTCTCTTTACGAATGCCTTCGTTCGTGATAAAATGATCTGCAGAATGACCGTGTCCAAATGGGCACAGCCGGAGGTAAACATGCATAAGAAAAATATTACCCTGATTGGGATGCCGGGTTCGGGAAAAAGTACGGTGGGCGTGGTGCTTGCCAAGATGAACGGAAGCCGGTTTATTGACAGCGACCTGCTCATCCAGGAGCAGACAGGAAAGCTTCTGCACGAGCTGATTACGGAACGCGGGATCGAGGGCTTTCTGGATCTGGAGGGTCAGGTGAACGGAGAGATTGAGGCCGACGGCGCAGTGATTGCCCCGGGAGGCAGCGTGGTCTACCGGGAGGCGGCGATGAACCATCTGCGGGAGATTTCCACCGTAGTGTATCTGAAGGTTTCCTGCAAGGGGATCGAAAGCCGTCTGGGCAGCCTGCAGGAGCGGGGCGTGGTTCTGCGGGAGGGAGAGACGCTGGAGAGCCTGTACGAAACCAGATGCAGATTATATGAAAAATATGCCCATATCACCGTGGATGCGGAATACCTGTCGATATCCCAGGCGGCCGCGAAGGTGTCGCATATGGTGAAACGATGGAACGAGAAGGGAGAAAACAGAGATGGTCAGTGAACGTGTGGCGGCCCTGCGCCGGCGAATGAAGGAGGCCGGCGTAGACGCCTATTATATTCCGACGGATGATTTCCATGGCAGCGAGTACGTGGGAAGCTATTTCAAATGCCGGGAGTATATTTCCGGGTTTACCGGTTCTGCCGGTACGGCGGTGGTGCTGGCCGACGAGGCCGGGCTGTGGACGGATGCCCGGTATTTCCTCCAGGCCGAGGAGCAGCTGAAGGGCTCGGGAATCACCCTTTACCGGATGCGCGAGGAGGGAGTGCCCTCCATCGAGGAGTTCCTGGCGGGAAAATTACAGAGCGGCCAGACGCTGGGGATGGACGGGCGGACGGTCAGCGCCCGGACGGCGCTGGAGCTGGAGCGGCAGCTGGACGGGCAGGGCGTTTCCCTGTCCTATGAGCTGGATCTGGTGGGCGATATCTGGACGGAGCGTCCGGAGCTTTCCCATGAGCCGGTATGGCAGCTGGAGACAAAGTGGACAGGGGAAACCCGGGAAGAACGGATTGCCCGGATACGCCGGGGCATGGAGGAGAAAAAGGCGGACGTGTTTGTGCTGACCGCCCTGGACGACCTGGCCTGGCTGCTGAACCTGCGGGGAAACGACGTGGCCTGCAACCCGGTATTCCTTTCCTATGGCATGATCCGTCAGGACAGCTTTGACCTGTATATCCAGGAGGAGGCCGTTTCCGCGGAGGTGCGCCGGGCGCTGGAGCAGGCGGGCGTGTCCCTCTGCCCGTACAACGGAATTTATCCGGCATTAAAGAAAATCGGAGAAGGGGAGCGTGTGCTGCTGGATGAGGCTAAGGTGAATTACGCGGTCTACCGGGACATTCCCGCAGGGGCTGTCGTGCTGAACGAGCAGAACCTGACCCAGCTTCCCAAGGCGATGAAAACACCCACAGAGGTCAAAAATCTCTTTGAGGACCACCGCAAGGACGGTGTGGCGGTGACCAAATATATGTACTGGCTGAAGAAGAATGTGGGGCGCATCCCCATCACTGAGCTGTCTGCCGGGGAGCGGCTGGAGCGGCTGCGGGAGGAGCAGGAGAACTACCTGGGTCCGAGCTTTGACCAGATTAACGCTTATGACGCGCACGGCGCGATTATGCATTACAGCGCCACGAAGGAGACGGACGTCCCCATCGAGGCAAAG
Organism: Clostridiales bacterium; assembly: GCA_019420425.1. Classification (GTDB taxonomy): domain Bacteria; phylum Bacillota; class Clostridia; order Lachnospirales; family Lachnospiraceae; genus JAHZHG01. The sequence continues at coordinate 12,258 of JAHZHG010000021.1, read as the reverse complement.
AGCTTCCTGCTTTCCGACACCGGCGGACAGTATATGGAGGGGACGACGGATATTACAAGAACCTTTGCCCTGGGCGTGCTGACCCATGAGCAAAAGCTGAATTATACCTCAGTGCTGCGGGGCAACCTGAACCTGGCTGCGGCCAAGTTCCTCCATGGCTGCCACGGCTGGAATCTGGATTATCTGGCCAGAGGCCCGTTGTGGGAGCGGGGGCTGGATTTTAAACACGGAACCGGCCATGGCGTGGGGTATCTGCTGAACGTCCACGAAGGCCCGCAGGGTATCCGCTGGCACCAGCTGAAGGACAAAAACGAGGATGCCGCCCTGGAAGAGGGGATGGTCACCTCTAACGAGCCGGGCTATTACGAAGATGGCAATTACGGAATACGGCTGGAAAACATGATGGTTTGCAGAAAAGCAGAAAAAAACGAATACGGCCAGTTTATGGAATTTGATACGCTGACCGTGGTACCCTTCGATCTGGATGCCGTCCTCCCCGAGGAGATGACGGCCAGAGAAAAGGCCCTGCTCAATGCTTATCATAAACGGGTTTATGAAACCCTGGCTCCGGATATGACGCCGGAGGAGGCCGAGTGGCTGAAAAATGCCACGCGGGAGGTCTGATCCGGGGCTGGTTTCCCCGGAAATATGGGACGCAAAACGCATAGGAGGGATAAAATTATGGCAATTGCAGACGTAACCAAAGGACTGGATCATATCGGCATTCCCACAACCGACATGGACAAGACAAAGAAATTTTATACGGATCTGGGTTTTAAGCTGGCGTTCGAAACCGTAAACGGCGGCCTTCCCGTCTGCTTCCTGGAAAAGGACGGACTGATGATCGAAACCTACGTGGTAGAGGGAAAGAGCGCTATGGTGAACGGCGCCGTAGATCATTTCGCAATCAGCTGCACAGACATTGAAAAATGTTTTGCGGAAGCAAAGAAGCTGCCGTATCCGATGCTGAAGGATGAGATTACCTTTCTGCCGTTCTGGGAGCACGGCGTAAAGTTCTTCCATCTCATCGGGCCGAACGGCGAAGCAGTAGAATTTCTTGAAGTATTAAAAGGTTGACAGAGGAAAAGAAAATGAACAAAAAATATCAGATTGATACACCGGAAAACGAGCAGTTTCTCGCCGGGGTACGGGAAGGGCTGCTTAGGTTTGGCCACCAGTTCCCCTCGCCGGGAGGCAGTTCTTATTATTTGGGAGACGACGGAACACCGTGGAAGGACCGCAGCAGGGAAACCTGGATCACCAGCCGTATGGTGCATGTATACAGCCTGGGAAGCTTTCTGGGACATCCGGGCAGCGAAGAACTGGTGGATGCAGGCTTAAAAGGGCTGAAGGAGGAGCTGCACGACAAGGAGAACGGCGGATGGTATGCAGGCCTGACGGCGGATGGCGGGATTCTGCCGAACAAACAGTGCTATGCCCACGCGTTTGTCATTCTGGCCGCTTCCTCTGCCGTCCTTGCAGGCCGGGCAGGCGCCAAAGAGCTGCTGGAGGATGCTCTGGCGCTGTACGATCTGCGTTTCTGGAATGAGGAAGAGGGACTCTCCTGCGATACCTGGAATACGGAGTTTACCGTTCTGGATGATTACCGCGGACTGAATGCAAACATGCATACCGTTGAGGCCTTCCTGGCTGCTGCCGATGTTACCGGAGAGGAAAAATATCGGGTCAGAGCGGGCCGTATCATTGACCGTGTCCTGGGATGGGCCAGGGAAAATGAATGGAGGATTCCGGAGCACTTCACCAGCGACTGGAAGGCTGAGCTGGAATGCAATAAAGAAAAGCCGGACGATCCCTTCAAGCCGTACGGCGCCACACCCGGACATGGAATTGAATGGTCAAGACTGATCACCCAGTGGGCGCTTTCCACTTATCCGGAGGATAAGGGAGCTGCCGCCGGATACATAGAGGCCGCAGAAAACCTGTTTTTGCGGGCAGTTACCGATGCCTGGAACGTGGACGGGGCGCCGGGAATCGTCTATACCACAGACTGGAGCGGAAAACCGGTTGTACATGACCGGATGCACTGGACCCTGGCAGAGGCGATCAACACCTCCGCCGTACTGTGGCGCGTGACCGGAAAAGCAGAGTATGCCGGCTATTATGAGCAGTTTATGCAATATCTGGATGAAACCGTCCTCGATCATGTGAATGGTTCCTGGTTCCACCAGCTGGATCAGGATAACCATCTGCTGGGTACCGTATGGCCGGGCAAATCTGACCTGTACCATGCGATGCAGGCAACGCTGATCCCGTATTACGCGGCGGATACTTCTATTGCGCCGGCGGTAAAGAAGGGAAAAACTGTGAAAGGAAAATAAGAAGACGGGGGCGCCGCATTCATGCGGCGCCTTTTTTCTCAAATATACGCAGAAGTAAGGATTGACTTTAGCGGGATAACTCGATAAAATTTGATTATGACAAAATGAGGGAGGTCTTTATCATGAAAAAAGTTTTGGCTCTTGCTACGGTGACGATGCTGTCACTTACTC
>JAHZHG010000021.1:7172-9738 GCA_019420425.1 Clostridiales bacterium | reverse complement strand
TGCGGCCTGCGGAAACAGCGGGAAAAAGGCTTCGGAGCCGGAGACGGCAGCGGAAAAGAGCAGCGAGGCCCGGACGGAAACAGAGCGTGTTACCGAGGCACCGGAGACTGAGGCGGAAACAGCGGCAAATGCAGGAAGCGCAGATCTGCAGCAGGACGAAAACGGCCTGTATATGATCTGCACGGCTGAGGATCTGGTAGCATACCGCGCCCTTCTTGAGGAAGAAATGCAGAAGGACCATGAAGAGGTCGGCTATGGCGGAAACGGCACATCCGGCGCAATTTTGATGGCGGACATCGACATGTCCTCCGTGTGCGGCCCGGAGACAGGCAGCTGGAGAGCGATTGGCAAAGGCTGTATTACGGCAGAGGGCAAGGAGCCTGGGAACGGATCCTTCCAGGGCATATTTAACGGAAACGGGCATACGATCTCGAACCTGTATATTGATGAAACCGAAAGCGGCGGCGCGTTGTTTGGCATTATATGGGAAGCAGAAATTTCAGACCTGACAATTTCGGACTCCCAGATCAGCTGTGCGACCGGCGGAGCCGGAATGTATGCCGGAGCTGCCGCCCTTGCCATGACCATGCAGGACGGCAAAGTGACCAATTGCTCGGTGACCGAGAGCGTGAGCATCACCGGCACAGATTATGTGGGCGGGCTGGTCAGCTTTGCTACAGAGTGGAATTCCAAAGCGGTATTTGAAAACTGCACCAACGCGGCAGCGATTACCGGAAAGCAGGGAGTGGGTGGAATTGTCGGCCTGAGCGAAGAAGCGGTAGACCTGCTGGGCTGCGTTAACCGGGGCGCAGTCACCGGCGAGGATCGTGTGGGCGGCATCATCGGAAAGGCCGGCGGAGACAGTTACTATCACGGAAATATCACCGGATGCATCAATTACGGCACGGTAACAAGAAGCGCCGGAGCCCAGGAGGGCGATTACCTGGCCGGGATCGCCGGAGCAAACGGCAGCTCTATTGATTGCTGCGTCAACGCAGGTGCCATCGACGGCGGTGGGTTTGAAGCATACGATATCACGAATACGAACGATTATGGACATATGGATTATTGTATCAATACGGGAACAGTGAACAGCTGCGATGATCCGGAATATTCGATTATCACCATGGAAAAGGGATACAGCTTTGAACCGGGCGCTCCCGAGCTGACCGACGGCAGCCTGGTTGCCTCGCTGAACGAGACAATGGGAAAAGAATACTGGATCCAGGGAGAGGAGTTCCCCGTCTGGTCCGGATTACCGATGAATGCAGATTAACAGGCAGAGAACAGCGGGCGGCAGAGAGTGGATGATCTGCCGCCTTTAACGTGAACCCGGCCGGCAGAGCCGGCGGTAAAGCAGTTGCAGAGGGATAAAAATGGAGATACGACATTCGACAGAAAAAGACCTTGCCCGGATTATGGAAATATATAAACATGCCAGGCAGTTTATGAAAGAGCACGGAAATCCAAACCAATGGGGGCCGACAAACTGGCCTCCCGAGGAGCTGATTCATTCAGACATTGCAGCCGGAAACAGCTACGTCTGTACTTGTGGAGAACGGATTGTCGGTACATTTTTCTTCACCCAGGGCAGGGATATTGAACCAACCTACCGTGCGATAGAAAATGGAGCATGGATGGACGACCGTCCATATGGCGTGATTCATCGATTAGCAAGCGATGGAACCATGAGCGGTGTGGGAAGCTTTTGCATAGCGTGGGCATTTAAGCAGTGCGGCCATCTCCGCGCAGATACCCACGGAGACAACCGGGTTATGCAAAATTTACTGAAGAAAAACGGTTTTGTCTATTGTGGAATTATATATGTAGAAGAGGACAATTACCCGAGACTGGCGTATGAAAAGGCAGAGAAAGCCTTTCGCTGAACGGTGAAATAATTGAAAAACTACGGTTTTTTATATTGACAAAGAAAATCCCATATGTTAATATGTGTCACAGTTAGCAATGCCTAACCAAAGAATACCGCCGTCGATCCGACGGCTTATTCAAAGCCTGTGAGTTAGAATAAACTAACTTTGGAAAGGTTCTGAGAGGAAATGAGAAAAATTGCGATCTATGGAAAGGGCGGCATTGGGAAATCAACGACAACCTCAAACATTGCTGCTGCATTTGTGGAAATGGGCTATCGCGTCCTGCAAATTGGATGTGACCCCAAGGCAGATTCGACGAAAAATCTGATGGGCGGACGCAGGATTACCTCTGTTCTGGACGCAGTCCGGGAGAAAGGGGAAGGGAATATCACCTGTGATGACGTCCTGTATCGGGGCTTTGGCGGAGTCTGGTGTGTGGAGGCCGGCGGGCCGACACCAGGAATCGGCTGCGCCGGGCGAGGGATTATCACCGCATTTGAAAAGCTGGAAGAGCTGGGCGCCTATGATGTCTGTCGGCCGGATATTGTGCTTTACGATGTGCTGGGCGACGTAGTATGCGGCGGCTTTGCCATGCCAATCCGCGGCGGTTATGCGCGGAACGTGTTTATTGTGACCTCCGGGGAAATGATGTCCCTGTACGCGGCCTCCAATATTGCCAGTGCGGTGCGGAATTT
>JAHZHG010000021.1:0-7162 GCA_019420425.1 Clostridiales bacterium | reverse complement strand
AATTTCGGAAAAAGAGGCTACGCGGAATATTCCGGTGTGATTCTTAATTCAAGGAATATTCCGGACGAGCAGGAGCTGGTGGAAAAGGCGCTGAAGGAAATCGGCGGGGAGATTATCTCCGTGCTTCCCCGGGACAGCGCGGTTCAGAAGGCGGAAAACCAGGGCAAAACCGTTATTGAGGCTCTGCCCGAATCCCACATGGCTGCCTGCTACCGGCAGCTCGCCGAACATATGCTGAGACTTACCGGAGGAGGGGAGAACAATGGGTGAGCGCTGTGCTTCACATCAGAGATGCTTTACCCCAACCTCCCTGCACTACGTATCCGCAGCCCACGGCGGTTGGGGCGTGGTGCGCATAGCGGCGCTGGTTCCGGAGAGCCACCAGCTTTTTGTCTGCCCGTCAGCCTGCGGCCGCCACGGTGCGCTGGGCGGGGCGGTCAACGGAATCAAGGACAGGATTTCTTATCTGTTTATCACGGAAGCAGACATTGTTTCCGGGGATTTTGAACGAATGATTATTGACAGCGTCGGACAGCTGTTTGCGGCATTGGAAAAGGTGCCGAAGGTGCTTTTTATCTTTACCTCCTGTCTGGATGATCTGTTGGGAACAGACCATGAACCGATTCTGGCAGAGCTGTCGGATACATATCCCGAAGTACAGTTCCGCCATTGTACAATGAACCCGATCTCTCTGGACACCCCGTATCCGCCTGGAATTACCATCAATATGAACATGTTCAGCCTGCTGGAAAAACGGGAGAAAAAACATCGCATGGTCAATGTGATTGGCAGCAACGTTGCCTTTGATTCTTCCGGCGATTTAAAACAGCTTCTGGGAGAAAAAGGCTTCCGGGTTTCCCATATTTCTGACTACCATACCTTTTCAGAATTTCAGGAAATGGCAGAGGCGCGGCTGAATATTGTCACCTCGCCCATTGCATTGAAGGCGGCAGAGGCGATGGAAAAAAAGCTGGGCATCCCCTTTATCCGCGCATATGTAAATTATAACCCAGAGGATATCTCAGCGTTTTATGTAGAGCTGTCCGAACGGCTGGGCGAGGATTTTTCCTCACCGTCAGAAAAATTCCGGGCACAGGCGGAGGAGAGCATCCGCGGGGCACAGGCGGTAATCGGGGATTATCCCATTGCCGTAGATTATCAGGCGGTGCTCAAGCCGTATTCCCTGGCGCTGATGCTGGTCAGGCATGGGTTCAATGTGGGGATGATCGCCTCGGACAGTGTGGCGGCCCACGAAAAGCCGAACCTGGAGACGCTGGGGGAGCTGGTTCCTGACCTGATTATTGAAAATCCCATGAGCCCGGAGGCAGTCCGGTTCCCCCATGAAGGAGAAAAATATCTCTGTATCGGGTTTGACTGCGGCTATATGACCGGATCGGAAAAGGTGGTAAATATCATGGAGGATGAAGGGCTTTATGGCTTTGACGGGATTTGCCGGCTGATGGATATGCTGGTGGAAGCATTTCGCGGTAAGGCAGATGTACGCCACATGATTAAGGAAGCGGGGTTGATTATATGAGCAGGCTTTGTATTACCCTTCCCCCCTTTGCACCGGATTACTCGGGGGCGGCTTCCGCGCTGTTTGACCTGGGTGGAATCGTAGTGATGCACGATGCTTCGGGCTGCACCGGGAACTATACCGGTTTTGACGAGCCGCGTTGGCTGGGGTCCCGCTCTGCCGTGTTCTGCTCCGGCCTGCGGCGGATGGACGCTGTCCTTGGCAATGACGACAAGTTTATCCGGCGGACGCTGGAGGCGGCAGAGGTCCTGCATCCCACACTGATTGCCTATCTGGGCAGCCCGGTCCCCATGGTAATCGGGACAGACCTGGAGGGAATGGCGGCGGAAACCGAGTACGCTTCGGGAATCCCGTCCTTTGGCTTTAACACCACCGGACAGAATTATTACGATAAGGGAGCGTCTGATGTGTTTCTCCGGCTGATCCGCCGGTTTGCCAAAGCGCGCACCGTGCATGAGGACGGGAAAAAACGGGCGAATGTGCTGGGAATGCTCGCCCTGGACGTGGGGAACAAAGGGAACTGCGGCCTGATCCTGGACTTTATCCGGAAGCTGGGCTATGAAATCAATGCGGATTTTGCAATGGGCCTGACGATTGCGCAGATTGAACACTGCGGCGATGCAGATATAAATATAGTAGTTTCCCGTTCCGGCCTGGATGCGGCGGAGTATCTGGAAAAGCGATTTGGGATTCCCTATGTCTGCGGAATGCCCATAGGGGACGGCAGGCGCTTTGCCGGACAGCTTGCGGGGGATACCGGTTACCGGACGTCGCTCGAGGGGGACGGCGGGATTCTGATTATCCACGAGCAGGTGATGGCCAATGCGCTGCGCGAGGAAATCCTGGCTGCCGCAGAGATACCGGTTGCGGTGGGCTCTGTGTTTGGTCTGGACAGACGGATAGCCGCAGAAAACGACCTCGATTTTCCGGATGAAGCTTCCGTGATAAAGGCGGTAAACAGCGGCAGGTATTCTGCGGTGATCGGCGACCCGGAGATTCAGAAAATCATCCGCAGGGATGACGTGAGCTTTTTGGGGCTGCCCCATGCAGCCGTTTCCAGCAAGCTTCACTGGGACGAATATCCCGAATATCTCGGGAATGACCTTACGATGTTGATTGCACGTGCAGTTAACATAAATGAAAACTAAGAAAGGATGAATACAGAGATGAAGGTAAAAAAGATTCTTGCAGGTGTGACGGCAACAGCCATGCTTATGGCGGGCGTACCGGCCGGCTGCTTTGCCGCCGAGGCTTCCGAAGCAGAGAGCGGAACCAGAACGATCGTTGACCATACCGGCGCGGAGGTTACGCTTCCGGCGGAGATTAACCGGGTGGTGATTTCTTCTATTTTGCCGCTGCCGTCTGTTTACTGCCTGTTCAGAGGTACAGCGGAGGATGTTGTGGGAATCCATCCCAGCTCCATGGCTGCGGCAGAAAATTCCTATCTGATTAACGTATTCCCCGAGCTGGCGGATGCAGATACCGGTTTTGTGGAAAACGGAGAGGTAAACGTTGAAGAGCTGCTGGCACTGGAGCCTGACGTGGTATTCTATTCTGCCGCCAATACCGATGAACGCGAAATGTATGACAACGCAGGAATTACGGCAGTCGGATTTTCTACCACAATGGCAGATTTCGACTGTGTGGAAACCTACGCAAACTGGATTGCCCTGCTCGGCGAAATTTATGGAGAGACAGAGACGGCAAATGAGATTATTGAAGCCGGACGGGAAACCGCGGCAGAGATTAAAGCCGTAACCGATGAAATTGCAGACGAGGACCGCCCGAGCGTACTGATTCTGTTCAATTATGACAACGGCATTATCCGCACCTCCGGCTCCGGGTTCTTTGGCCAATACTGGATTGAGACGGCAGGCGGCAGAAATGTTGCAGCTGAATTGACCAGCACACCGGAAATCAACATGGAGCAGATTTACGAGTGGGATCCCGACATCATTCTGATTACCAATTTCAGCCCGTATCTTCCGGAGGATCTCTACAATAACACAATCGAGGGGCATGACTGGAGCAACGTCAGCGCAGTAAAGAACGGCCAGGTTTACAAGTTCCCGCTGGGAATGTACCGCTGGTTCCCGCCCTCATCCGATACGCCGCTGGCGTTGATGTGGCTGGCCAAGACGATTCAGCCGGAGCTTTTCACCGAGCTTGACCTGGATACGGAAATCAAGGACTACTATGAAAAATATTATAACGTGACACTCACCGACGATGATCTTGCGGATATTTACAATCCGGCAAGAGAAGCGTCAGGTAAATAAAGCTTAGCCGCAGCCGGTTTCGGAAATCCGGCTGCGGTAATTCTTATAGAAAGCAGTGAGTGACTTTATGGCTAGATTGGGGAAAAAAAGAATTTCGACAGCAGCGCTTGTCATCATCCTGGCAGCCCTGCCTGTGGCCGCGGCGCTGATCTGCCTTGGAATAGGCAGATATTCGCTGAGCATTCCGGAAACGGTAAAGATTATCTTTTCCGGGATTTCCGGTACAGAGGTGGATAAGAACGGATATACCGTCATTTTCAATGTGCGGCTTCCGCGGATTATTCTGGCGGCGGCTGTGGGAGCGGGGCTCTCCTGCGCAGGGGCCGCTTTTCAGGCGCTCTTTTCCAACCCACTGGCAACGCCGGATACTTTGGGGGTAGCCAGCGGGGCTTCCTTTGGCGCCGTACTGGTAATGGTTTTTGGCGGAGGCCTGGTATCCATCCAGTTCAGCGCCCTGGCATTCGGTTTATTGTCCTGTTTTATTACCTATAACCTGGGCAAAAAGCGGGGAAAAAGCAGTATTGTAATGATTGTTTTGGCCGGCATGGTGATTTCTGCGGTTTTTGAGGCGCTTGTCTCGCTGCTGAAATATATTGCCGATCCGGAGGATGAGCTTCCGGTGATTACCTACTGGCTGATGGGCAGTATGTCCAGGGCCACCTATAACAATCTGCTCATGGGAATCCCGTTTATTCTGGCGGGTACGCTGATTATTTTTGTCCTCAGATGGCGGCTGAATATTCTCTCGCTGAATGACGATGAGGCAAGCTCTCTGGGAATCAATATCCAGCTGATGCGGATGGTGTTTATCCTTGCCTCTTCGATGATTACCGCCTCCTGCGTATCCATGTGCGGGCAGGTGGGCTGGGTGGGCCTTTTGGTGCCGCATATCGCCCGCATGATCGGCGGGAACAATAATTGCAGCGTAATTCCGCTGAGTATTAGTCTTGGCGCATTTTTCATGATTATCATGGATACCTTTGCCCGCGCCGCCACAGCGGCGGAAATCCCGATTTCTATCCTGACGGCAATCATCGGTGCGCCTGTATTTATTATTCTTTTGCGAAAAACGGGAGGTGCATGGTCATGATGTTTGCAGTTGAAGGCGGTTCTTTTGGCTACAAAACCAGGGAGATTCTCCATGAGATCAGCTTTACCGTGAAAGACGGAGAGGTGATGAGCGTACTTGGCGCGAACGGTGTGGGAAAAACCACGCTGCTTAAGTGCATGATGGGGCTGCTGAAATGGAAAAAGGGGACGTCTAAAATTGACGGCACGGAGATTTCCCGGATTAAGAATAAAGAATTCTGGCAGAAGATTGCCTACGTCCCCCAGGCAAAGGGGGCGGCCTTTGGCTATACGGCGCTGGACATGGTGACGCTGGGCAGAAGCGCCCATCTCGGCACCTTTTCCCAGCCCAAAGCCGAGGACAGGGCGGCGGCAATGCAGGCAATGGAGGATATCGGGATCAGCCAGCTGAAAGAAAAGCTCTGTACCGAGATGAGCGGGGGAGAGCTGCAGATGGTACTGATTGCGCGGGCGCTGACCATCTCTCCCTCCATGCTGGTTCTGGACGAGCCGGAGTCCAATCTGGACTTTAAAAACCAACTGATTATTCTGGAGACCATTCGGAAGCTTTCAAAGACCCGGGGGATTTCCGCTGTGGTAAATACCCATTATCCGGAGCACGCGCTGAAAATTTCAGATAAAGCCCTCATCCTGAACCGGGACGGCAGCAATATATTCGGGGAAGCAGAGGAGATCATCAACGAAGAAAATATGCGCAAATCTTTTTCTGTACAGGTGTATATTGACCGGTTTGACTATCAGGGGAAAGAATATAAGAGCGTGGTTCCCCTGCATCTGGTATGAGGGTAGTTACCTTTGCAGGCGCTCATGCCTGCGGTAAAACAGCGGCGATTCTGAAAGCGGCCGGCGTGCTTATCGGGAGGGGAATATCCGTTGGCGTAATGAAGCTGGACTGCATTTCCAGCGACGATGACCAGGCTTATGAAAAAGCAGGCATTCCGTCGGTAAAGTATCTTTCCGGGAATATCTGCCCCGATCACTACTTTGCCAGCCTGGCAGAGGAGGTCTTTGACTGGGGCAGGGAACAGAAGCTGGATGTGCTGGTCACGGAGAGCGCAGGCCTGTGCGGCAGATGCGCGCCCCACATCCGGGGCATTCCGGCGGTGTGCGTGATTGACTGCCTTTCCGGAATTACCGCGCCCTTCAAGGCGGGCCCCATGCTGAAATATGCGGACTTTATCGCCGTGACAAAGGGAGACCTGGTCTCTCCGGCAGAGCGGGAGGTATTTCTTCATTATATTCATCAGGCAAATCCCAGAGCCAGGGTCAGCTTTATGAATGGGCTGACCGGCCAGGGGGCGTACCGCCTGGCAGACGATATGCTCCGCGGGGAAGAGATTGAAGAAATACGGGGAAAATTTCTGCGGTTTACCATGCCGGCTGCAGTGTGCACGTTCTGTGCAGGACAGCTGAGGATTGGCGCTTCCGGTTCCGGAGGGAGGATAAAGTGGCAGGATGAATGAGGACAGAAGAGCAGTTGAGCAGATATTTAGCCGGAAAACGGGTGAAGTATTCCGGGAATACCCGGCAGTTGGCGCATGTTTCGAAAAATATGCGGTTCCGGTAATCTGCGGGGAAATGCCCCTTGGCGAGGCGGTTTCTTCGGTCGCGGGCCGATGGCTCAGGGACGTAGGGATTACCCGGGATGAGCTAAGGGAGCAGATCCTCCAGGCCTGCGGTGAAGGGGAGCAGATCGGCAGAGGAGAACCGGCAGGGGTAAGGTACATTACCGTTTCCGGCGGCCATGATAAAGAAGGAAAGGCGGAAAAGTACGCCCTTACCCTGCGCCGGGGAGAGACGGTATGTATCTGCGGCCCCACAGGCTCCGGGAAAACGCGGCTTCTTGAGGATATTGCGTACATTGCGGCGGGAGATTCTCCCACAGGGAGGAAAATAGGGATCAATGGAGCTTTTCCCTCAGAGGAGGAGCGGGCAGGTCTGGAAAACCGTCTGTGCGCTTCCCTTTCCCAAACCATGAATTTTGTGCTGGAGCTTTCCTGCGAAGCATTCATCCGGCTTCATGCCCGCTGCCGGAGAGAGCGGCTGCGCGACGGGCAGGAAGAGGAATTGTGCCGTGAAGTGATGCAGTGCGCCAATGCGCTGGCGGGAGAAGGTTTTTCTGCGGATACCTGCATAACAGAGCTGAGCGGCGGCCAGTCCCGCGCCCTGATGATTGCAGATATTGCCTGCGTTTCCGATTCGCCGGTGGTACTGATTGACGAGCCGGAAAACGCAGGGATTGACCGGGACGATATTC
>JAHZHG010000209.1 GCA_019420425.1 Clostridiales bacterium | reverse complement strand
TGCAGCTCCTTTAACAAGTTGATGATCTGCGCCTGGATAGAAACATCCAGGGCGGAAACCGGTTCGTCTGCCAGTACTACGCTGGGATTCATGGCCAGGGCGCGGGCAATGCCCACCCTCTGCCGCTGTCCTCCGGAAAATTCCCCCGGATACCGCTCGCCCATCTCCCGGTTCAGGCCGCACATCTCCAGAATCTCGTACACCCGCTCCTCGATCTTCTCCGGCGGTACCAGCTTGTGTACCTTCAGCACTTCCTCAATGGTCTCATACACCGTCATGCGGGGATTTAATGAGGAATACGGATCCTGGAAAATCATCTGTACGCTTTTGCGCATCTCCCGCAGCTCTTTTCCCTGGGCGGTGGTGATTTCCTTTCCGTTGATCTTAATTGAGCCGGATTTGGCATTACAGAGACGCACAACCGTCTTGGCCAGCGTGCTCTTGCCGCAGCCGCTCTCGCCCACCAGTCCCAGGCTTTCGCCCTTATATACATCCAGAGATACGTGATTGACGGCTTTTACACTCTTTACCGGTTTGCGCTGCAGTGCGTCCAAAATCTCCCGGCGGATCGGAAACTCTGTACACAGATCCCGTATCTCCACTATCTTTTCCCGTTCGCTCATCTGTCCGCCTCCTCTGCTTTTTCTCCCTCCGGCACCGGAATGATCCCTTCAAAGGCCGCCGTTTTGTCCGGCCTGCAGCAGCGCGCCAAATGGCCCGGCTCCACCTCGGTCAGCTCCGGCATTGCCTTTTTGCATGCTTCACCGGCATAGGGGCATCGCGGGGCAAAGGAACATCCCGGCGGCAAATCCGCCATGTTCGGGATCGAGCCCTCGATGGTGCTCAGCTTTTCCCCGCTCTTCTGCCCGTCCGGCAGGGATTTCATCAGGCCGTAGGTATAGGGGTGCCGCGGTTTAGCAAACAGGGACACCGTATCCGTCATTTCCACAATCTTTCCGGCATACATCACCGCCACCCGGTCGCACATCTGGGCGATTACGCCCATATCGTGGGTAACCAGGATCACGCTCATGCCCAGCTCTTCCTTCAGCTGATTAATCAGCACCATGATCTGGTTCTGAATCGTCACATCCAGCGCTGTGGTCGGCTCGTCGGCGATCAGCAACTGGGGATTTGCTCCCAGCGCAATGGCGATCATTACCCTCTGGCGCATACCGCCGGAAAACTGATGGGGATAGTCGTTCATCCGCTCCTTCGGAGCCGGAATGCCTACCATGGAGAGCAGCTTTATAGCCCGCTCCTCCATTTGCTCCTTCGTCATCCCGCTGCCTTTGAATACCTCAAAAATCTGGTCCCGGATTTTCATGATGGGGTTCAGGGAAGTCATGGGATCCTGGAAAATGGCGCTGATCTGCTTTCCGCGGATCTGCTGCATTTTCCGGTTTTTCATGGGAATCAGATCCTCCCCCTGATAGAGAATCTGCCCCTCGGTAATTTTTCCTGGCTTCTTAATCAGCTTCAGTACCGATCTGCAGGTCTGGCTCTTGCCGCAGCCGCTCTCCCCGACGATGCCGAAGGTTTCTCCCTTATACACGTCGAAGGATACGCCGTCCACGGCCTTTACCGTTCCCATGCCGGTCTTGAACTGAGTTTTCAGGCCCTTTACTTCCAGAAGCTTTTCCATCGCTATCTTCCTTTTCTTCTCAAATAGTCGGTAAGTCCATCGCCCAGCAGGCTGAACCCGATTCCGGTCACCGCCATCACCAGACCCGGCAGAATAGTAATCCACCAGGCATAGCTGATGTAGCTCTTTCCCTCGTTCATGATTGCGCCCCATTCGGGGGTCGGCGGCTGGACGCCCAGGCCCAGAAAGCTCATGCTGGCTCCCGTCAGCATACAGAGCACGATATCGGATACCGCGTACACGACGGCGGAGCTGATCACGTTCGGCAGCATATGCCGCAGCAGAATCCGCTTATCCGAAAATCCGGCCACCTTCGCCGCCTGGATATAATCGGAATTTTTCAGTACCAGCACCTCGCCGCGGACCAGCTTTGCATAGGCCATCCAGCCCACCAGCCACAGGGCGATATATACATTGATGATTCCGTTGCCCAGAATCGAAATAATCACAATCACAAGAATCGTAAACGGAAAAGCCATCATGATATCAATGAGGCCCATCAGAATCGAGTCAAATATGCCGCCGTAATATCCGGCCAGCATTCCGGCGACTCCGCCGATAAAGAAGGGAACCAGGGTTCCCAGAATACCCAGCAGCAGATCCAGCCGCGCGCCGTAAACCACGCGGGAGAAAATATCCCGTCCGTAGCTGTCCGTTCCAAAGGGATGCGCCAGCGAGGGCGCCGCCAGACGTTCCAGCACGCTGACCTCCTCCGGGTCATATTTGGTAAATATCTGGGGGACAATGGCCATCAGCACAATCACTCCCACGATAAGCAGACCGGCAATAAAGGTCGCTCTGGTGCTCTTTGCCGTCCTGGATTTTGCCGTTTTTGTTTTTCCTGTTTTCACCATATGCCGCTCCTAATAATTTACTCTTGGGTCTAAGATCGAATACAGCACATCCGTCAGTAGATTGATCACCATAACTACAATTGCAAAGATAAAGACAACCGCCTGCACCACCGTATAGTCACGGGCAAAAATCGAATCAATGGTCAGCTTTCCGATACCCGGAAGGGCAAATACCGACTCAATGATTACACTGCCGCCCAGCATGTACGCCATACGCATACTCAGCAGGGTAACCGTGGAAATCATGGCATTTTTCAGGATGTGGCGGTACTTGATATCCCGCTCTCCCACGCCTTTGCTTCTGGCAAAGTCCACATAATCCAGAGTAATGATATCCACCACGGAGTTCCGTACATTCCGGATCAGGATTGCGGACGTCATCAGGGACTGGGTAAAGGCCGGTAGGATAAAGGACTTCCAGTATCCGGCCACACCCTCTCCCAGGCCGCCCACCGGAAGTATCTTCAAATTCACGCCGAAAAAGATCAGAAGCATCAGCCCTACCCAGAAGGTCGGCAGGGCAATGACCATCAGTGTCACCACATTCGTCACTTTATCGAATATTCCCGCCTTATGCATTCCTGAAAAATATCCCACCGGTACGCTGATCATCAGCGCAATCAAGGTGGACATTATCGTCAGTGTCAGCGTTACCGGAAGCCGCTGGGCAATCAGCTCCATTACCGGCCGCTGGAATTTCAGGGAAGTGCCGAAATCCAGGTGGAATACCCCCTGCATAAACTTGATATACTGATAATACAGCGGCTCATCCAGTCCCAGCTTCAGTCTGAGGGCAGCCACCGCATCATTTGTCGCCTTTTCTCCCAGCATCAGCCGGGCCGGATCGCCTGGCACCAGACGGATGACAAAAAATGCCACCAGGCTGATCACAAAGAGAACCGGTATCATTTGCAGAATACGCTTTAAAATGTAGTTTACTCTCTGCAAAATTTCACCTCCATAGTTGTTCCAAACCGGACACTTACAAAATCAGGGAGCAGGCAACCAGGCTTTCCACCGGCCGTCTGCACCCTGATCCTTCGCAATACTTATGTCATTTCCGTATTATTTTGTCTTTACCAGCTCATCGCACTCCAGAACAGAGAACGGGCTTACATACAGGTTTTCGATATTCTTTGTCGTTGCATAGGCGAAACCATTACTGAACAACGGCATAATGTTTGCGTTGTCGTGGATGGTCTGCTGGATCTCCCAGTACATCTGTACGCGCTTCTCCTCGTCCAGCTCCTTGCAGGCAGCGGTATTCAGCTCATCCAGGGCTTCATCGTTCAGGCCGGTATACCATGCTTCGCACTGATCATAGTCTACGGACCAGCCGGTTACGCCGGACGGATCGATGATATCGTCCAGCCACATCAGGATTGTTGCCTGGTGGGACAGCGTCTGATACTGCTCGGACATTGCCGCGCTCTCAAAACGCTCAATCTCAATATCGAAGCCCGCATCCTTGGCCGCCGCCTGGATCAGAATCGCCATCTGCTCATAAACCTCAGAACCAGAACGGATACACAGCTTAAAGCTTACCCCGTCCGGATATCCTGCCTCAGCCAGAAGCTCCTTTGCCTTTTCCGGATCATAGGAATACGGAACCAGATCCGTATTGCACCATTTGCCCTCTGCCTTGGAAACGATCGCTGCTACGGCTTCGCCATACTCCCCTGCAATCACCTCAGCCAGCTCGTCCTTGTTCAGCGCATACTCAAATGCCTGGCGCACCTTGATATCATCAAAGGGGGCAATCGTCGTATTCAGGATGAAGTATCTCTGCTGGGTGGAATCAAACATATAGAACTCAAGGTTCTCATCGGCTTCCGCAACCGGAGCCATGGACAGCGGAAGGTCAATCAGCACATCCGCCTCGCCGGCCTGCAGCTGCATCAGTCTGGTATTGTCGTCGGTAACCACGTTAAAATTGATATTCGGTGTTTTCGGACATCCCTCTTCGCGGTAGTAGGGGTTAGCAGTCAGGGCAATGTGATCATCCTTTACCCATTCGCTTACCATATACGGGCCGGTTCCGATCGGCTTCTGTGCGTACTCCACCTCGCCAACCTCGTCAAAGTAAGCCTTCTTTCCTACAACCATGTTGAAGTTGCACAGGTCTGCCAGGAACGGGGCCCACGGATATTTCAGGGTAATCACTACCTGGGAATCCGTAGCCTCTACCGTATCGATTGCCTCAGCGATGAATGCATATGCGGATGTCTCGGTATCACGCGCACGCAGCAGGGACCACTCCCAGTCCTCTCCGGTAACCGGCGTGCCGTCGCAGAACTTTACGTCCGGAAGCAGGTTAAAGGTATAGGTCAGGCCGTCATCGCTGATTGTCCAGTCGGTAGCCAGGCACGGCTCAATCGAATCGCCTGTTCTGCTGGATTTTACCAATCCTTCATAGAGCTGCTGCATAACGATGCACTCCGCTCCTCCGATTGACTCTGCGTTCGGATCCAGATATGCAGAATCCGCGGTACGGACGATATTGATCGTGTCCTCCGTTTCCTCTGCCGCAAATGCCGGCACGCCCACAGCCATAACCATTGCCGCGCTCAGCAGCACAGTAAGCAGTTTTTTCTTCATATTTTCCTTCCTCCTCCTTTGGGTTAATAAATAAAAAGATAGAGCTATAAAGTCCGGCTGCCGCCTTTGGCAACTTTATAACTCCCTCGTCAAGATAGGTCTATTTTAAGAGAAAATTTACCTTTCTGCAACTTTATCTGAATAAAGTTTTTGCTTTTCTGACAAAACCTCCCGGATTTTCTCTTTTAGGTTGATTTTTTCTCAAAAATATGATTATATTAACCTAATAAAGAAAGGAGCATACTTATGTCAACGAAAAAACGTGTGCTGCTGATCACCGTCAGCCGCTCTACCCGCCAGGGCATCTACTTCTATCTGGAATCCATTTTCCGGAATTATCTCATCCTCGACAATGCGCTCACGGTACAGATCGACAGCCAGTACCCCCTGGATTCCTACGATATGTTCCTTTTTCCCGCCCAAAGTACCTA
>JAHZHG010000208.1 GCA_019420425.1 Clostridiales bacterium | reverse complement strand
AGATTTACGGCGCTTGCAGCGCCTTTTATCGGCAGATGCTGACGCATCTTCCGATAAGCTACATTATAGGCTTATTATTTCCCGGTTTCCATTTACAAAAAGGGAGCAATGATAAAAAACTTATCATGCTCCCCATTTTGATAAAAAATGACTGCTCCCGGTTAATCGGCCGGCTGGTGGCGGCAACGGGCAAAATTGTCGATGGAATTGGCAATATTTCCCTTCAGGGCTGTGCTCATTTTCTCCACAATTTTCGGATAATCTTCCTTCATGCCGTGCTTAATCCAGTCCAGCATAATGCCCACAAAGCTAAATTTATACAGCTCGGCAATAAATTGCTTTTCCTCCTCCGAAATCGCAGCCCCGACGGATTTTTCTTCCACTACGCCCATAATTAGATTATAGGTAAGCTTAAACAGATAGTTTTCGATCTGTTCCCGGCTGACCGAGTGGTAAACATTCAGGACAAAGGGCTTATTCTCCAGCACTGCTTCAAAAATCTGCAGCAGGCCCTCCGTCCAGCTGTCATAGGTCTTTTTCCCCTGCAGCGCCCGCTTAGCATCCTCCAGACATACCCATTCCACCAAATCATAAATATCCTTAAAATGATAATAAAACGCCATTCGGCTAATTCCGCAGTCCGTCGTAAGATCGTTGATGGTGATTTTATCCAGAGGCTTTTGCAGTAAAAGCTTTTTAAGCGAGGCCTCTAATGCATACTTAGTCATATTTGGCATAGCCCATTCCCCATTTCGTAATAAATGTCGTCTTTGTTTCTCATTTTAGCAAATGACCATGCGGGGATTCAATAGACAAAATGCTGCGAATGTCGGAGGGAGTCATGATTCGGTACTGCTCATTGCAGATGTCATTTAGTTTTTCGGGGGCACTGAAAGGTATACTTTTTTACACACGTGGATAACCGGACGCCCCAAATTCGCCTATCGTCTTGCAGGGCATACGCTGCCGCTCGGGGCGTCCGGTTATCCACGTGTGTAAAATACTATACCTTTCAGAAGGTCAGAATTAATTAACTGATATTACAGTGCCGGTATAGTAATGCTGTCTATTGCCTATACCCGCATTACGGTTGACTTCCAGTCGGAATTTTGTTATACTGACGCGGGTTAGCTATAGCTAACACTTAGAATGGCATAGGGAGGAATACGGATGAAGTTTCCGGCATTTAGCAGCAGTCAGGCCATCCTATTGGCGGAACGTGATGGATGCAGTGTGTATCAGTTCCGGAACGAGAGCGGCGAGGGTACGATTACGATTTATGAGGTGTTTCCCGGGGTGGCGCTGGCGTATAATGATTTTCATATGCGGTACTATGATTCCGAGTTCCGTCCCGACCGGGATGTGTTTTGCATTGACCACTGCAGAGAGGGCAGGCTGGAATACCCGGCGAAAAATGACGCTTATTCTTATGTCGAGGCCGGGGATTTAAAGCTGGACCGCAGACTGAACCACACCGGCCATTTTGAGATGCCCCTTCCCCATTATCACGGCGCGATGGTATCCATTGATATGGAGCTGGCGTGCACATCCCTGCCGTTGGAGATTAAGGATTTTCCGGTAGACCTGCGCTCCCTGAGGGATAAATTCTGCGGAGATAAATATCCCATGGTAATTCACGGAGCGTGCTCGATCGAGCATATTTTCGGAGAATTGTATACTGTGCCGGAGAAAATCAAACGGCCGTATTTTAAAATAAAAATCCTGGAGCTGCTGCTGTATCTGGAGGCGCTGGAGCTGCCGGATGGCCCGGCGGAAAAGCCGTATTTTTACAAAACACAGGTGGAAAAGACAAAAGCAGTACAAAAATTTCTGGCTCAGCATATGGATGAAACCTTTACCCAGGAAGAGCTGGCCAGGCAGTTTGGACTTTCGCTGACTGTCATGAAGCGGTGTTTTAAATCCATATATGGAACCTCTATCGGAAACTGGCTGCTGCAGTACCGGATGAATCAGGCGGCAGTCTGGCTGCGCAGCGAGAAGGCGATCCGTGTGGCTGAGATCGCAGGCAGAGCAGGATATGACAGTCCAAGCAAGTTTGCCATTGCGTTTCGGAAGGTTATGGGGATGCCGCCGACAGCGTACAGAGAGCAGATCCGACAGGAAAATTCAATTGTCCAACCGGGACGGTACGGACGGGGCGGAGCGGAATAACCGAGTGAAAATGGATAGGATATGGGTGACGTAAAAATAAGCGCCGCCCTTTTTTGTGCCTGCCATTCTGGCGGCATATCCTGACCGGGAGTGGCGGCACGCACTGCAGCGTGTGATTAGAATACCCGGAAAGTACATAAAAAGGGGACGTCTCATAAAGGAAAGGAGTGTTTACTGTTGGAAGAAAAACAAAAGGGCTGGTTTTCCTGCCTGATGAATTATGCCCGGGGCAGCAGAGGAAAGCTGCTTGGCTCAGTCCTGCTTTCGGTAATCAGTGTCGCAGCGGGACTGCTGCCGTACTACTGCATTTTCCGCCTGATCGAAGCCTTCGCCGCCGGGCGGCTGACTCTCCGGCTGATCTTTGCGTGGTGCGGCCTTGCCCTGGCGGCATATGCGGTAAAGGTTGTGTTTTTTGGTCTGTCCACGGGCCTTTCCCACTATGCCGCTTACCACATCCTGGAGAAGCTGCGTCTCCGAGTGGCAGACCGGTTTCTCCATGCGCCGCTGGGCGAAGTGACCGCCCATTCCATTGGAGAGATCAAAAATCTTATGGTAGACAAAATTGAGGATATTGAGCCGCCGCTGGCCCATATGATTCCGGAGGGCTCGGGGCATATTGTCCTTCCGGCGGTCAGTCTTGTGGCTCTGGCGCTGATCGACTGGCGGGTGGCCCTGGCCTCCCTGATTACGGTCCCCTTTTCCTTTGTCTGCATGGCGATGACCTTTAAAATCAGCGGAAAAAATTTTGACAAATATAATCGTTCGAACGCCAGTATGAACAGCGCCATTGTGGAGTACATCGAGGGAATTGAGGTAATCAAGGCATTCGGGCGCGCAGGCGTATCCTATGAAAAATATGCGAAGGCAATCGACGACTATCGGGTCTTTGTGGTGAAGTGGCTTTCCTCTACCTGGATTACGATGAAGCTGGCCTTTGCCCTGTTTCCCTCCACCCTTCTGGGAACCCTTCCGGTTGGTCTGCTGCTGGCGTCCAGGGGAGCAATCACCGCAGCAGAGGCGGCCCTTTGCGTAATGCTTTCCATGTCCATGGTGAGCTCTCTGGCAAAGCTGGAGGTATTTGGAAACAGCTTAAAGCAGGTACAGCTTACCGTGGAAGAGCTGCAGAGCTATTTAAACATGCCGGAACTGCCGGAGCCGGAAAAGCGTGCCAGCCTGTCCGGCTATGACGTACAGCTTAAAGGCGTGAAATTCTCTTACACAAAGGAGGCAGGCAGGGAGGTGCTCCATGGAATCGATCTGGAACTGCCCCAGGGCAGCTTTACCGCTCTGGTAGGCCCGTCGGGGGGAGGAAAGTCCACGGTGGCCAGGCTGATTTCCCGATTCTGGGATGTGACGGATGGGGAAATCCGGATCGGGGGAAAGGATATTCGGGAAATGCCCCTTGCCCAGCTGGCGGATACGGTCAGCTTTGTGACCCAGGATAATTTCCTGTTTGGCTGTTCGTTGCTGGAAAACATCCGCCTCGGCAATCCAAAGGCCAGCGATGAGGAAGTGTTCCAGGCAGCCAGGGCGGCCCAGTGCGAGGAATTCATCGCCAAGCTGCCGGAGGGCTATCATACGCCCGCAGGCGAGGCCGGTAAACGGCTGTCCGGGGGAGAAAAGCAGCGTATTGCCATCGCACGGATGATACTGAAAAACGCGCCGGTTGTCATTTTAGATGAGGCCACGGCATTTACTGACCCGGAGAATGAGGAGAAGATTCAGCACAGCATTGCCGCGCTGGCAAAGGGAAAAACCCTTCTCGTCATTGCACACCGGCTGTCCACAATCCGCCAGGCCGACAATATTGTGGTACTGAAAAGCGGAAAGATCGTGGCTCAGGGCAGGCAGGAGGAGCTGCTGGAATCCTGTCCGCTGTACCGTGAAATGTGGCAGGCGCACATTGGCGCAAAGGACTGGGCGGTATCTGCTTCCGGCAATACCCGCAGAAAGGAGGCAAAGCAGTAATGTTTAAGACAGTAAGACGCATCATCAGCTGGTGCGGAGAATGCAAAGGAAAGCTGTATATCGGCTTTATATTTTCATTTTTTTCCACCTGGTTTGCGGCAATGCCGGTGATGGTGGCCGCATATACGGTAGGAATGCTCATTGAGGATGAACGGAATGGGAGACCGTTTGATACCGGCTGGATCTGGCGCAGCTTTGCGCTGATTGCGGTGCTGGTTTTCCTGCGGTTCCTGTTTGATTATCTGCGGGCAAAATTTCAGGAGGCAATCAGCTACGAGCTGACAGCCAGAGACCGGCTGGCCATCGGGGACGCATTAAAACGGGTTTCCCTGGGCTATTTTCAGCAGGTAAATACGGGAAATATTTTAAATTCCATTACGACAGGACTGCATACGCTGGAGAATATGGGGATGCGCATGATTGATAATTTCATCGGCGGATATTTAAACTTTCTCTGCATTTTCCTTTGCCTGCTGGCAATCAGCCCACAGGTTTCGCTGATCGCGCTGGCCGGCGCCGCCGTATCCTTTCTGTTTCTGCTTTTGGTTTCCCGGCACAGCAAAATGAATGCGCCGGTTGCGGCGAAGGCCAGCCGTGATCTGACCGGGGCTGCAATCGAATACGCAAGAGGCCTTCCGATAGTCAAATCCTTTGGCCAGGGCGGCGCCTCCATGGCCGCCATGGCCGCTGCCTGCCGGGACAGCCGCGACATCTGCCTGAAAATCGAGTGGGGCTATACGCCTGCCAATTGCCTTCACCTGCTGGCACTGAAAACCGCCTCTGTGGCGCTGGCCGGCTCCGCCTGCTACCTGGGACTGACCGGGGAGATGGAGCTGCCGCTGATGCTGATGGTCGCGTTCTTCTCCTTCGGTATTTTTGCCGGCCTGGAGCCAATCAGCGACAGCGCCCATGTGCTGGGCGTTATCGACAATGCGATGAATCAGCTGGAGGCTCTGAAGGAAGGAAATTTTATCGACCAGGACGGAAAAGAAATCCCGCTGGAAAAGTACGATATTGAATTTCGGCATGTCAGTTTTGGTTATGATACAAGGAAGGTGCTGCAAAACGTGAGCTTTTCCATTCCGGAGAAAACCTCCACTGCCATTGTCGGCCCATCGGGCAGTGGAAAAACCACGATCTGCAGCCTGCTTGCCCGGTTTTACGATGTGGATGAGGGCAGCATCCGGATTGGCGGGCATGACGTGCGGGAGTTTACCTGCGACAGCCTGCTTTCCAATATCTCTATGGTTTTCCAGAATGTATACCTGTTCCACGACACCATCCGGAACAATATCTGCTTCGGAAAGCCGGACGCCACGGAGGAGGAGATGATCTGTGCAGCCCAAAAGGCACGCTGCCATGACTTTATTATGGCTCTGCCTCAGGGGTA
>JAHZHG010000207.1 GCA_019420425.1 Clostridiales bacterium | reverse complement strand
GGGACTGTCCATAGGCGACGGACCAGAAGGGGCAAAATTTGCCGTGTCTGAGGGGCATAGTGGGTCTGCCGGGGCGTCTGGGAATCCATTGTGTGTAAAAAAAGTATACATAAATTCTTCTCCTTCTGCATATATATAGGTGGAGGGGGAATCTACGATGGGAGAGAAAATTTATTTGATTTCCGAAGCCGCCAAGCTGGTTGGCGTGGAAAGCCATGTACTGCGGTACTGGGAAGAGGAACTGGAGCTGGATATCGGACGCACCGAGCAGGGGCATCGGTATTATACAGAAGAAAATATACATATGCTGCAGAATATCCGGGATCTGAAGGAGCAGGGCATCCAGCTAAAGGCGATAAAAACGCTGCTGGAGCACAGACAGCAAAGCGCTTCGGGCGGTCAGCCGCAGCTGCAGGAATGGGAAGATATCCTGAGCGGCAGGGAGCCTGAGGCCGCGGAGGGCAATCCGGAGGAAGAGGATCCCTTAGAAGAATGTGCAGTCGCGCTGACCGGAACCATAGAAACCACCAGTAAGCTGGCTCAGTTTGAGCAGATACTGGAGCTGGTCGTGGAGCGTGTGGTGGAGCGCAACAATGAAGAGCTGGAGGAGCGGCTGTCCCGTGTACTGCGCGAGGAGCTCGCCGGTATGCAGCCGGAAAAAAAGAAAAAATGGCCGTTTCGGCGGTGGAAAAAATAGAAAAAAGCTGTATGCCCCGATGAGAGCATACAGCCTTTTACGTTTTGATTTAACGCCGAATTGCTGAATTATTCAGCAGAGATAGCGCCGGTCGGACATGCTGCTTCGCAGGTACCGCATTCCAGACATGCATCAGCATCGATAACGTACTTTCCATCGCCTTCGCTGATTGCTTCTGCGGGACATTCCTCTGCACAGGTGCCGCATGCTACGCATTCGTCAGAAATAACATATGCCATGATAGTATCCTCCTTATTATGTAGTTTCCTTATTTTACGGTTCCTGGCGGAACCTTTAGTTTATTTTAATACATCACCCTCAATTATACAAGTGAAATATTTGTAAAAGAGAGAAGAAAAAACGGGAAATTTTTAGCAATAAGAAATGTGATAAATGTCACAGAATTATGCAGGCACGTGTAGTATATTTCTTTATAAGAAAAGAAAAACTAAAGCGAAAAAGGAGGTTCTCATATGGCAAATATATTTACGACACAAAACTTTGAACGGGAAGTGCTTCAGGCGGAGGTGCCTGTGCTGGTAGATTTTTGGGCAGACTGGTGCGGCCCCTGCAAAATGCTTGCTCCGGTGATTGATGAGCTGGCGCAGAAAGCGGATGGCTTCAAGGTGGGAAAGGTGAATGTCGAGGAGGAGGCAGAACTGGCCCGGGAATATGGAATTTACAGCATCCCCACGGTGCTGATCTTTAAAAACGGACAGGTGGCGAACAAAGCGGTGGGTGCGCAGCCCAGAGAAATCCTGGAGGAAATGCTGAACGTCAGATAAATGGTTCCCGTCGGAAGATAGCCGGAATAGAAAAAGAAGCGACCGCCCGGCGGGAGCTTCTTTTTTTGAAATGCAGTATTGTTCTGGTGCGTGACCTGTGATAAAATGTCTTTTGAATATCAAAATAAAAGGGGGATCACGATGATCGTAGAACCGAAAGTAAAGGGATTTATCTGTATAACCGCCCACCCGGAGGGATGCCGGGAGAATGTGAGACGGCAGATTGCATACATCAAATCATTAAAGCAGACAGACGGGCCTAAGCGGGTGCTGGTGCTGGGCGCATCCACCGGGTACGGTCTGGCATCGCGGATTGCCGTAGCTTATCTGAACCAGGCGGCGACCCTGGGCGTGATGTTTGAAAAGGAATCCAACGGAAAGCGGACGGCAACGCCGGGATTTTACAATACCCGGGCTTTTGAGGAGTTCGCAGGGAAGGATGGCCTGTACGCCCGCTCGATCAACGGAGACGCATTTTCACGGGAGGTCAAGGACGAGGTTATCCGTGTGATCCGGGAGGATCTGGGTCAGGTGGATATGGTCATCTACAGCCTGGCCGCCCCCCGGCGGACGGCCGCGGACGGAACCGTATATCAGTCTGTGCTGAAAACCACGGCGGAGGAATTTACCCAGAAATCCTGGAATCTGCGTGATAATACCATCGGAGAGGCAACGATAACCGGAGCTACGCCGGAGGAGACAGAGGCTACCGTGAAGGTAATGGGCGGAGAGGACTGGATGGACTGGATCCATGCGCTGGATGAAGCAGGCGTGCTGGCGGACAATGCAGTTACCCTGGCATATTCCTATATCGGCCCAAAGCTGACCTATCCGGTATATTTTGACGGCACCATCGGCAAAGCCAAGCAGCATCTGCAGGCATCCTGCGGGAAGCTGAACGAAGAATTTGCCGGTACGGACCGGAAGGCATTTATTTCCGTAAATAAGGCGCTGGTCACTCAGGCAAGCAGCGCGATTCCTATTGTACCTTTGTATTTTTCGATTCTTTACCGCGTGATGAAGGAGAAGGGGATTCATGAGGGCTGTATTGAGCAGATGGGCAGGCTGTACGGCACAAAGCTGACTGCCGCTGTACCGGAAACGGACGAGTACGGCCGGATCCGGATGGATGACTGGGAGATGCGGCCGGATGTGCAGGCAGAGGTAATGGATATCTGGAAGAAGATTTCCACGGAAAACCTGCTTGAACTGGCGGATGTGGACGGCTATTGGGAGGATTTTTATCATATGTTTGGGTTCCGTTTTGACAACGTGGATTATACGGCGGACGTAGACATTCAGTAAGCGGGCAAAGCGGCGGAGGCAGGTATGAAACTTTTACATCTGGCGGATTTACATATAGGAAAGCGGGTCAACGAGTTCTCCATGCTGGAGGAGCAGAAGGAGATACTGGAGCAGATTCTGGATATGGCGAAGGAGCAGCAGGCGGACGGCGTGCTGATTGCCGGGGATATTTATGATAAGCCGCTGCCCTCCGGGGAGGCGGTTGCCGTGGTGGATTGGTTTTTTACCTCCCTTTCCCGGATGGGTATACCCGTTTTCGCTATCAGCGGCAATCATGATTCGCCGGAGCGGGTGGCCTACGGCGCAGATTTATTTGAACGAAACGGAATTTACCTTGCCGGTCAGCCAAAAAGGCAGCTATATCGGGCAGAGCTTGCGGATGAGTTCGGGCCGGTACATATTTATTTTCTGCCCTTTTTGCGGGAGGCGCATGTGCGGGCGATGTTTCCGGGCGAGCGATTCGATACGCTTACCGATGCGGTAAAGCGGCTGCTGGAGGAGCAGGAGGTGGACGAGGAGAGCAGAAATGTGATTCTTGTGCATCAGTTTTTGGCCGGAGGGTCGGTCAGCGGCTCGGAGGAGGCCGCTGTTTCGGTGGGCGGGCTGGACAGTCTGGACGTCCGTGTACTGGATCGGTTTGATTATGCGGCCCTGGGGCATCTCCATGGCGCTCAGCGCGTGGGACGCGACACGGTGCGCTACAGCGGTTCGCCGCTGAAATATTCGTTTTCCGAGGTTCTGCAGGAAAAATCCGTTACCCTGGTGGAGCTGAGAGAAAAGGGAAATATACAGATTACGCTGCTTCCCTTAACGCCCAGAAGGGATCTGCGCCGTATCCGCGGGCCGCTGGCCGAGCTGCTCTCCCCGGAGGTGGTTTCCCAGGGAAATCCGGAGGACTATCTGCAGGTGGTGCTCACCGATGAGGACGAGCTGCTGGATGT
Source organism: Clostridiales bacterium (assembly GCA_019420425.1). GTDB lineage: Bacteria > Bacillota > Clostridia > Lachnospirales > Lachnospiraceae > JAHZHG01. The sequence continues at coordinate 1,855 of JAHZHG010000207.1, read as the reverse complement.
GATGAACCGTGTGCGGGCAGTCTACCCGAATGTAATGCGGCTGGAGTTTGATAACTGCCGGTCAAGGCAGGAGGAGGCCGGCGGCCAGATTTCCCTGGAGGGCCGTCAGGACTGGGAGCTGTTTGCCGATTTTTATGAGCTGCAGAACGGCCGGCGGCCGGATGAGGAGCAGCTGGAGCTGGTGAAGGAGCTGCTTGGCGCCGCCGGTACGGAGAAGGGAGAGGGGCAAAAATGAGACCGGAAAAGTTAATGATGCAGGCCTTTGGCCCCTATGCAGGACGCGCCGAGGTGGATTTTTCCCGGTTTGCCAAAGCCGGGCTGTATCTGATTACCGGAGATACGGGAGCGGGCAAGACGACGATTTTTGACGGAATCACTTTTGCACTGTACGGAGAACCAAGCGGCGGTGTGCGCAAGGCGGACATGCTGCGTTCAGATTATGCGGGGCCGGAGACGAAAACACAGGTTTCCCTGGAGTTTGTCCATCGAAACGAGCTGTACCGGGTGGAGCGCAGTCCGGAATACCTGCGCCCTAAGGCAAGGGGGACGGGAATGACGAAGGAAAGCGCTTCCGCCAGCCTGTTTTATCCTGACGGCCGGGTAGTGACCGGGGCCAGGCCGGTGACGAAGGCGGTGGAGGAGCTGGTTGGGATAGACCGGAGCCAGTTTGTTCAGATTTCTATGATCGCCCAGGGCGAATTTTTAAAGTTGCTTTTGGCGTCTACGGAGGAGCGGGGCAGGATTTTCCGGCAGATTTTCCATACGGATGCATATCAGCAGTTTGCAAATGAATTGAAACGCCGGATGCTGGAGCAGAAAAACCGATATGAGGAGCTCAAACGCGCCGTATTTCAGTATGCGGGAGGCATAGTGGGTGTGGCACCGGAGCTTCGGCAGCTGATTGACGAGGAGAATGTCTATCGTTTGGAGGAGCTGCTGAACGGGACAAAGGAGCAGACGGAAAAGGACAGAAAAGCGGTGAAAGCCCTGGAGGCCCAGGGCAGGAAAGCCCGGGAGGAGGAGTCGGCGCTGAACCGCCGCCTGGGCGAGTGGCGGCTGCGGGAACAGGCGGCTGCGCAGAAGGCGGAAGAGGAGAAGCGCCTGGAGCTTTTGCGGATACAGCTGAAAGACAGCGAGGATCGTCTGGCTGAGGCGGTGAAAACCGAGGGGCGTCAAAAGGAGCTGGAGCACGCGGCCCTGCTGCTGGAGGGGCAGAGAGCCGCCTATCAGGAGCGGGATGAGCTGCTCCGTGAAGCGGCGGGCAGAAAGCAACAGATACAAAAGGCGGGGGAAAGGCTCTCTGCACTTCAGTCTGACCTGGAACAGCAGGAGGCAGGGCTGGAGCAGATGAAGGAAGAGCGGCTTTCGCTGAAGGGCCTGGAGGATGAACAGCTGAGACTGCAGCTGGCCCAGGAGGATATCCGGCGGCGCCAGGAGCGGCAGCGGCAGCTGGGACAGACCCTGGAGCGCTGCCAGAGGCTTTCTGCAGAAATGGCAAAACGGCAGAGCGCCTTTGCCGAGGCGCAGGCCAGGAGCACGGAGCTGGGAGCCAGGGCGGATGACCTGGAACGGATATTTTTGAGCCAGCAGGCGGGAGTTCTGGCCGAGGGCCTGACCGCCGGACGGCCGTGTCCGGTCTGCGGCTCTCTGGAGCATCCGCACCCTGCCGTTCTGGAAGAGTATGCGCCGTCCCAGGAGCAGGTAAGGCGGGCCAGGGAAGAAAAAGAGGAAGCGGCGAAGCGCGCGCGGGAATGCAGCGCCTTTGCCCATACGGCAAAGCTGCAGGCCGAAGAACAGCAGGCCGGATTAAGAGAGCAGCTGGCGGCATGGAAACCGGAGCGGGCAGAGGCTCTTG
>JAHZHG010000206.1 GCA_019420425.1 Clostridiales bacterium | reverse complement strand
TCTCTGGTTTTCACGTAGTTTGCCGCGGCATACAGGCGGCTGTGGTACATCCACTGGTCCATGACGATCAGCGGGCGCTCCACGGGATTTAGATTGGAGATGGAATCCTCCGTCAGTACGGCAACCCCGTAGGAGTTAATCAGCTCGGGAATACCGTGGTTGATCTCTCCGTCCACATGGTAGGGCCGGCCGGCCAGCACGATTCCCCTGCGGTGGTTTTCCTCCATCCATTTCAGCGTTTTCTGGCCCTCGTCGTACATCGCCTGGCGGGTACGCGCCATTTCCTCCCAGCCGGCCTTTGCGGCGGCGGCAACATCCGCGGCGGGCAGGTCGCCAAAGGCCTTGACCAGCTGGTTTGAGGCCGTTTCCAGATTGGTAAAGGCCACGAACGGGCACATAAAACGGATGTTTTCCGTGCGCAGGGCCTCCACGTTATTTTTAATGTTTTCCGCATAAGAGGTAACGATAGGGCAGTTGTAGTGGTTTACCGCACCCTCTACCTCCTGACGCTCGTAGGGAATACAGGGGTAGAAGATAAACTGGATTCCCTGGCGGATCAGCCATTCCACATGTCCGTGGGAAAGCTTGGCCGGATAGCATTCGGATTCGCTGGGGATGGATTCGATACCCAGCTCGTAAATCTTTCTGGTGGACGGCGGGGACAAAATCACCCGGTAGCCCAGCTTCGTAAAGAAGGTAAACCAGAACGGATAGTTCTCGTACATATTCAGGACACGCGGAATACCGACGATCCCCCTGGGCGCTTCGTCGATCTCCAGCGGCGTATAGGAAAAGAGCAGCTTGTTTTTAAAATCATAAAGATTGGGGATCTTTTCCTTATTTTTTTCCTTACCAAGACCGCGTTCACAGCGGTTTCCGCTGATAAACTGGCGTCCGCCGCTGAACCGGTTGATGGTCAGCCGACACTGGTTGGTACAGCCCTTGCATTTGGCCATACTGGTGGTAAACTGCAGGCTGTTGATCTTTTCGATGGAAAGCATCGTGCTTTCCCTGCCTGGCGTGTACCGCTCTCTGGCAATCAGAGCCGCGCCGAAGGCGCCCATGATACCGGCAATGTCGGGACGGATCGCTTCACAGCCCGCGATCTTTTCGAAGCTGCGCAGGACGGCGTCATTGTAGAAGGTGCCGCCCTGGACGACGATATGCCTGCCCAGCTGCGAGGCGTCGGATACCTTGATTACCTTATATAATGCGTTTTTGATTACCGAGTAGGCAAGGCCGGCGGAAATATCGGAAACCTCAGCTCCCTCCTTCTGGGCCTGCTTTACCTTTGAGTTCATGAATACCGTACAGCGTGTACCCAGGTCGATGGGGTGCTCGGCAAAAAGAGCCGCCTTGGCAAAATCCTGTACGCTGTAGTTCAGGGATTTGGCGAAGGTTTCAATAAAGGAACCGCAGCCTGAGGAACAGGCCTCATTCAGCTGTACGCTGTCAACGGTCTGGTTTTTGATTTTGATGCATTTCATATCCTGGCCGCCGATATCCAGAATACAGTCAACCTCAGGATCAAAGAAGGCCGCCGCATAATAGTGGGAAACGGTTTCCACCTCGCCCTCATCCAGCATCAGCGCAGACTTGATCAGCGCTTCGCCGTAGCCGGTGGAGCAGGAGTAGACGATTTTGGCGCTGGAGGGAAGCTGGGAATAAATTTCCTGCATGGCCCGGATCGTCGTTTTTAAGGGGCTTCCGTTGTTGTTGCTGTAAAACGAATAGAGCAGGGAGCCATCCTCGCCCACCAGGGCAGCCTTGGTCGTGGTGGAGCCGGCATCGATGCCGAGATAGCAGTTGCCCTCGTAATCCTCCAGATCAGCGGTTACCACGTTGTAGCCGCTTTGCCGCCGGATAAAGGTATCGTATTCCTCCTGGGAGGCAAACAGCGGCTCCATACGTTCTACTTCAAATTCCAGCTTGATTGTCTGGGAAAGCCTGTCGGCCAGCTGGGCGAGGGAGATACTGGTCTCCTCCTTGCTGTTCATCGCGGAGCCGATGGCGGCAAACAGGTGAGAATTTTCGGGAACAAGCGCGTGCTCGTCGTCCAGCTTCAGCGTGCGGATAAATGCCGTACGCAGCTCGGACAGAAAGTGCAGCGGGCCGCCAAGGAACGCCACATGGCCGCGGATCGGCTTACCGCAGGCCAGTCCGCTGATGGTCTGGTTAACCACAGCCTGAAAAATGGAGGCGGAAAGATTTTCCTTGGTGGCGCCTTCATTGATCAGCGGCTGAATGTCGGATTTGGCAAATACGCCGCAGCGGGCCGCGATGGTGTAAAGGGACGTATAGTTTTTGGCGTATTCGTTCAGGCCGGCGGCGTCACACTGCAGCAGCGAAGCCATCTGGTCGATAAAAGAACCGGTTCCGCCGGCGCAGATGCCGTTCATCCGCTGTTCTACGGTACCGCCTTCAAAATAGATAATTTTTGCATCCTCGCCGCCCAGCTCTATGGCGACATCCGTCTGGGGAAGATAATACTGCAGGGCTGTGGATACGGAGATAACCTCCTGTACACAGGGGATCTCCAGGCGGGTGGCAAGAGTCAGACCGCCTGAGCCGGTAATCACCGGATGGACGGCAGCATCGCCAAGCTTGCCGGCAGCCTTGTTTAACAGGGCGGCCAGGGTTTCCTGAATATTCGCATAATGCCGTTCATAATCGGCAAATAACAGATTCTGCTGTTCATCAAGTATTGCAATTTTTACGGTTGTGGAACCGATATCGATTCCCAAAGAATAATGGTTCAAAACCGTACCTCCTTCCGTATCTGACCTATTATACGACAAAGTACGACGAATTTCAAATAACGTTTTATGAAAAAAGCCGGAAATATTTATAATATTTTGGTGCAATTTCCAGTAACGGTCCGCGCCCTCTTGAAATGCGGGGGTTTTTTCGTTATACTAATACAAGTGTTTTGCATTATATGAAGAAACGGAGCTTGTTTATGTATAGATTAATCACCAGAGACGGATTGGCCAAGCGGGGAGAATTTCACACGGTCCACGGCGTGATCCAGACGCCGGTATTTATGAACGTGGGCACTGTTGCAGCGATCAAAGGCGCAGTATCTACTATGGATCTAAAGGAGATCGGTACCCAGGTGGAATTGTCCAACACGTATCATCTGCATGTGCGTCCGGGAGACGAAGTGGTGAAAAAGCTGGGCGGACTGCACAAATTTATGAACTGGGACCGCCCGATACTGACGGATTCCGGCGGCTTTCAGGTGTTTTCTCTGGCCAGCCTGAGAAAGATCAGGGAAGAGGGCGTATATTTCCAGTCTCACATTGACGGCAGAAAGATTTTCATGGGGCCTGAGCAGAGTATGCAGATTCAGTCCAATCTCGCTTCTACGATTGCGATGGCATTTGATGAGTGTCCGTCCAGTGTGGCCGACCGCAGCTACGTGCAGGCATCTGTGGAGCGTACCACGAGATGGCTTGCCCGGTGCAAAGCGGAAATGGACCGGCTGAACGGGCTGCCGGATACGATCAACAAACAGCAGCTGCTCTTTGGCATCAATCAGGGGGCGATTTACGACGATATCCGCATCGAACATGCCAAGCGGATCACCGAGCTGGAGCTGGACGGCTACGCTGTGGGCGGCCTGGCTGTGGGAGAGACGCATGAGGAGATGTACCGGATACTGGATTCTGTGGTGGGATACCTTCCGGTGGAAAAGCCGGTTTACCTGATGGGCGTGGGAACGCCTGCCAATATTCTGGAGGCGGTGGACCGGGGAGTGGACTTTTTTGACTGCGTATATCCCAGCAGAAACGGGCGGCACGGCCATGTATACACAAACCGCGGCAAGCTGAACCTGTTCAACGCCAGGTATGAGCTGGACGATTCCCCCATTGAGGAAGGCTGCCAGTGCCCGGCGTGCAGGCACTACAGCAGGGCGTATATCCGTCACCTGCTGAAGGCAAAGGAGATGCTGGGTATGCGTCTCTGCGTACTCCACAATCTGTATTTTTATAATCACATGATGGAAGAAATCCGTCAGGCAATCGAGGAAGGCAGATATGCGGAATATAAACGGCGCAGGCTGGCCGGTTTCGCGGAAATGGATAAAAAGTAGGAAAAAATGAGAAAAGGCTTGATGAATTGCCTTAAGTTGTGTATGATAATTAATAGTATGTCCGAAAAGAAAAAGGGGCATAATATACAGGAGGAAAACAAGCATGATGAATTTATTGACAGAAGCTGCTGAGGGAAGCGCAGGCGGCGGAATACTGATTATGGTGATTTACATTGCGATTATCGGTGGAGCAATGTGGTTCTTCGCTATCCGTCCCCAGAAAAAGGAGCAGAAACGATTATCTGCCATGATTTCTGCCATGGAAGTCGGCGACACGATTGTCACCAGCAGCGGTTTTTACGGTGTGGTTATCGATATTACCGATGAAGACTGTATCGTAGAGTTCGGCAACAATAAAAACTGCCGCATTCCGATGAGAAAGAGCGCAATCGCCGAGGTAGAGAAGGCGGACGCAGAATAATTGCTTCGGTAGGTATAGGTAAAGGAAATGGATCCTCCGTCGGAGAGGAGCATCACCGGTACGGTGCTGTCCCTGTTCCGCGGAGGATTTTTGTTGTACGAAAAGCACAGAAAAGGAGAACAAAGAAATGATGATTTTTTTCCGCCTGTTTCCGGCAGCAATTTATCTTCCGGTAGGGATCTATCTGTATCATGTGTTTGGCAGAATGCTGAGCCTGTTTGGCATACGAAAGGGAAGCTGGCCCTCCAGGAGCCTTTCGGCCCTGTTTGCCGCCGCGTGCGCGGCGGCAGGCTGGAGGGTATATGGACTGGGCGCAGTGATTGTCATGCATTTTGTGGCGGTCAGCCTTGTGGTCGAACTGATAAACGGGATTATCCGGCGGAAGGCCAGAAGTGAACGCCTGAAAAATAAGTGGAATCTGGTTTACCGCAGCGGAATAATCGGAGTTTTGGCAACGGCAGTAATTCTGGGCTACGGTTATGTGAATATCTACCAGGTGCAGAAAACAGAATATACGATCCATACAGGGAAGGCCCTTCCGGGCGGAGAACTGACGATTGCACAGATCAGTGACCTGCATATGGGGACGACAATGGATGCGGAAAAGCTGCAGGAATATTGTGACGCCATCGAACAGGAAGAGCCAGATCTGCTGGCGCTTACCGGAGATATCTTTGATGAAAGCACCTCCAGGGAGGAAATGGAAGCCGCGGTAAAGGTGCTTTCCGGCGTGCAGACGACCTATGGGATTTATTATATTTTTGGAAATCATGACTATAACCGGTATGTCCGGGAGGCTATCTACACAGAGGATGAGCTGAGGGATACGCTTCGTGCAGCGGGAATTCGCGTGCTGGAGGACGAGACGGCCCAGGTGGCTCCGGGGGTAACGGTAATCGGGCGGACAGACGCCTCGCGGGAGAGAGGGGAGATCAGCGGGCTGGTTCCGGAGGAGAAAGAATCGTTTTATCTGCTCCTGGATCATCAGCCGGTGGAGCTGGAAAAAAATGCGGAGGCAGGAATAGACCTTCAGCTCTCCGGGCATACGCATGCCGGCCAGATCTGGCCTACCGGGCAGCTA
>JAHZHG010000205.1 GCA_019420425.1 Clostridiales bacterium | reverse complement strand
CCCGCACAATGTACGCGGCATCATCCGCAGATTCTGGAAATAGAACTCATGGCAGGTTCCCGGCAGCTTCATGGAATGCTCGGTAATGGCCAGAAGCTCCAGCCCCTTCTCTGCCGCGGCCGCCGCCATCTCCCGAATTGTACTGTAGGAATGGCCGCTTGCAATGCTGTGTGAATGGGAATCCAGTATATAATCCATGTCTTATCTCAACCACTTTCTACCTTATAATATACCTGTTATGGCCCGGAATTGCAAGCCCCGCGCCCTTCTTTACGTTACTGCTCACTGCGTGACTCAGGCCTAAACACTGCCTGCTTTACTGCCGTTTCAGCTGATTGGAGCCCTCGCTCTTTCCGTAAATGCCGGCCAGCCTTCGGGCGATCGGCGCGGGCCAGAATTGGCGGAACATCTCGTAATCCTCCTGCCCCCTGCGATTATCTCCGATAATGGCCGAGGTTTCCGAATCCTCATGGATCCGGTGGGCCATCAGCGGCTCCGGACAGTATACGAACTGGCCCTTTTTTCTGGTCAATGCCGTCCAGGCTTCCCAGTCCACGTTGCTCCTGAAGTGCACGGCAAACACCTGGCCTTCGATATTTTCCTTGACCATGGTCACGGATGGACAGCAGATCGCCGATCCGACGGAGAGAATCCTGCGGCGCACCCACACCGAAGAAAAGAACGGACGAAAGCGCAGCGGGGTGAGCATCAGCCGCTTAATATTCAGCAAGCGGTTTTCCTTTACAAATTCTCCATTTCTCAGCTCCCAGTAATCGGAAAAGGCAATCAGCGGATGCTTTTCCCTTCTGAGTGCTTTCAGTATCGTCCGGGCATACTCCGGGAAATACACATCGTCCTGATGCGCCAGAGTGACATATCTGGTTTTTGCCATCTCATAGCCGAAGTTCCAGTCCTGGGCAATGCCTCCCTCTCCGGGATTTGCGTACAGCGGGATTTTGTATTTTTCCGCTATGCTCCGGATGTGGTCGTTTGGTGTGGAGGTTACCATAATCAGCTCGCTCTTTACCGTCTGCTTAAGCAGGGACTGAATGCATTCCTCCAGATAGGGGCTTTCCTTGTATGCGCAGATGGCGAATGTATGGTTCATGCTCATTTCTTTTCTCACCTTTCCCCGAAGTCCAGCGAATATGGCGGATGGTTGTGCCGCTTATCCTCGGGCGGCAGTTCCATGTAATCGTCTCCGTAATACGTCGAAATACAGGTATGTATATTTTTAGGGAACTTCATGGACAAACCGTCAAAATTCATGCGCTGGGTGGGATATACGTCATCCTTGCGGTATACCTCGGACAGCGGCTTGGGGTTAAACATAAATGCAATGCGCTCCGTGTCCTCATTCTGATAGCGTTTTGCCTCCCGCATCGCCATCCGGTACAAAAACTGCGGAGAAACGTGCAGAATCCGCAGAATCCGGTTTGCCAGCTTGCAGGCAAGCAACACCGCTTTTGCCTTCCAGCCGCCGAAATAAAGCACCGGCTCCGGTATGGAACGCAGCACCATCAGCTTGCCCCAAAACCATGCCCGCCAGGCCTGAAGCTTCATCTTCCAGTCCTGATCCGGGACATTGTCGAAGCAGTAAATATCCAGAAATATGCCCGTTTCACACGGAACATCCTTCAGGCATTCTTCACGGAAATCTGTGCCCAGCATAATCCAGCGTGTTGTGGGGAACGGATATGCGGGATCGGTCTGTCCGTTAATGATTTTATATTTATTCCCGTAGTGCTTCTGCGCAACCTTTAAAAACCGTTCATAGTCTTTACGCATAAGCCCGATATCTATATCGTCATCCCAGGGAATGAAGCCCCCATGGCGCACGGCTCCGATCGCGGTTCCCCCGTCGCCGAAATAATCAATATGATAATGATCGCAAAGCCGCATAAAATCCTTCAGCATTTCCAGCTCCAGCTTCTGCAGCTTTTTTAATGTTTCTTCGTCATATTCCCGATAAAGCATCCTCTGTTCTCCTTTAAAATGCCGCGTCTTTTACAGTTTGCCGATGAAAAATACCAGGCGCAGCGCAAGCTCATCCAGCAGCTTTCTTCTCAGCCTCTTCGGATAAAATACCCGGACAAATACATCCGGAAAATAGTGGCCGTTTGCAAACAGGTGAACCATTCTGCGCTCCTTGTTATTCAGCCTGCCGCCCATGGTCTGATCGAAATCCCGGAGAATCTCCCCGTATTCGGCAAAGCCACCGAAGAAAAAGGTCTTTATCCGCCAGATCCACATCCCGATTCCGCTCTGCTTTGCTGAAGTAACGGCAGACTCGTGACGGCGGTAATATGCGCACGGCGTATTATCGCAGATCACCTTTCCAAAGGCTGTATACAGCATACACATCCATGTCCCCCTGGCCTGTGCAAAGGACGGCTTGTTTTCATTTAGCAGCTTCAGCCCTGCCCGGTTAACCGCCATGGTAAATTCCAGGCCGCATACCTCAAACAATGCATCCTTAAGCTGAGGACTTTTTTTCACCTCCGGCGAGCTGCCCACCGGCTGCAGATCGCTGTTACAGACGGTATATCCGCCGAAATATGCCCGCGGCTCCTCTGCCGGCTCCTGCTCCAGGCGCTTTACTGCCCGCTCAACCTTGTCTGCAAACCATACGTCATCCTGATCGCTGAAGAAGTAGTAATCTGCGTCCGGCGCCATATCGGTTAGCGCATAAAAGCAGGCCGGATAGCCCAGATTTCCGCTTCCGGATATCAGCACGATTTTCTTGTGCCGGGCCGCATATTCCCGAAGTATCTCCACTGTGCCGTCCTTCGACCCGTCGTCACGGATATACAGTTCCAGATTTTCATAGGTCTGCCCGAGAATGCTGTCCAGCTGCGCCCGCAGATAACGCTCACCGTTGTATGTAGAAAGTAATACGACCGCCTTGGGCGTATTTCCTTCTGACCGCTGTTTCTGCTGCATATCTATTTTCTCCTTTTGTAGTAATATACGACCATCACAAAGTAAATACCGGACAATACCGCCATGGAAAGCAGATATCCCGCTGCTCCGCCCCATATGCCCATGCTGCTGACCATGCGCGGCACACAGATCAGCGTAACCAAAGCCGCGCCAATGCATCCGGCCAGGCAGGCATACTGCTTGCGCATGATAATAATGGTGTACTGAAACACCTGATACACTGCATTAAGCGCTCCGCCCGCAAGCATCAGGCAGAGCAGCTCCCGGCAGCCGGAAAGATCCAGCCCGGATATCCAGGACAGTACCGGAACGCCGAGAAGGTATGCGCCGATCTCACAGATCACCGTAATCAGAAAAATCCACAGCATCTGCTGCCAGATAATCCGGAAAAATGCGGAATAATTTTCCTCCGCGTAATGCAGCGACAGGCTCGTGATCAACGGCTTCAGCACAAAGCTGGCAAACAGCGTAATCACATAGGCGACCATAAACAGCGCATTGAACTTTGCCAGATCATCCGCTGTCTCATACGTATCGATCGCATACTTTGCCGCATTATTGATGTACATCAGCAGAAAGGAATTAATAAACAGCGGCAGGCAGGCAACGAGCAGCTTTTTCTGCTTTTCCAGATTCAGCCTCATGCGAAAAGAAGAAAACACGCGTACCAGCTGTCCGTCTATGATCACCAGAGAGAGCAGATACGTTGCGGCCAGAGCCGCCAGTGTGGGCAGCAGCGACCTGGTCACCACTGCCGCAATAATAAACGCAGCCAGAAACAGCAGCGTCTCGTAAAAAACTGTCCTGCAGGAAATATCATATCTGTCCTTCTGCTGGTACAGGCCCTGAAAAACATCCGCCATGGACTCACCGATTTTAAACAGCAGGAGCAGGAAAATGGCAGCTGCCTTTTCCCGTCCATATCCGCCCCAGACAATCCAGAGGATTCCCACAACCAGCATAATCAGACTGGTGAATACCCGCGAGGTCAGATAATCGGCAAATGAAAACTGTTCCCTCACGTCCGATACCTGGAAGGTACGCATATTGAAATAACCGATCGTAACCAGCTGCTGGCCGATACTGACGGCAATGCTGTAAACGCCTGCCTGGGTCGCGCCCAGCACCTGGGAGCAGACCAAAAACATAACGTATGAGCTGCCGGAATACACCAGCCCGGAAAGAATTGTCCACAGGTACGTTTTCTTTGTCAGATTTTCTCCGTTTCCGATAAAGAACTGTTTGATCATCTACATCCATCCTATCAGGGCGCCGCTGTCTGCGACGCCGGTGCTTAGAGTATAACACTTTATCCCGCAAAAGTAAACAGGCACACTTTCCGACACCGGCAATATAATAAAGCAATTGAATATTTATCTGGAGGAAACACATGAAACGCAAACTCACCGCTTTTTTCTGCTCCCTGGCCCTTGCCCTGTCACTGCCGGCCGGCCTGGTCAGCGCAGAGGAAGAACTGACGGAGGTCACGCTGAATGAAGTAGCCCATTCCATCTTCTACGCCCCTCAATATGTGGCATATGAACTAGGCTACTTTGAAAAAGAAGGGATTGACCTGACCATTGTCACCGGCTTCGGCGCGGATAAAGTAATGACCGCTCTGCTCTCCGGCGAGGCGGATATCGGCTTTATGGGTTCGGAATCCTCGATCTATACCTGGCTGCAGGGCGCGCAGGACTGTCCGGTAAACTTCGCCCAGCTTACCCAGCGGGCAGGGAACTTTCTGGTAGCCAGAGAGCCGATGGAGGACTTCTCCTGGGAAGATCTGAAAGGGCATACGGTGCTTGGCGGACGCAAGGGCGGTCTACCTAACCACGATGTAACATGGGAGCACATTAGAGGAATTTATGAGTGGACAAGCGGAAAAACCCCAAATTTAAAGGTTTTTAAGTATGAGGAAAGGGTTATATCCGCCTCTTAGCACAACTAAATTATATTTCTTTGCTCGAAAAAGGACAGGCCAGACCTGTCCTTTTTACTATCATAAAAATGGAAGGAGGCGAAAATTGTCACATTGGTTCCTTATTAACCGGGCCTGACCGTAAAGGTTGGGCCTTTTTTCATGCAAAGAAGGAGGTATGCAACATTGGCCGATGAAAAGGCAAAATCTCCTGCTCCTGAGACAGCCAACAAAAGCCAAAGTTTATCCGATATTGTGAAAGCAGTCAAAGCTACGCAGGAAAAACAGACCGATATTTCCGAACAGGAGACACCGGCACCGTCCGAACCAAAAGAAAATCAGAAGTCCATGGTACAGCCAGAAGTCCCGAAGCCTTCTATTTCTCCGATAAAGGAGGCGCCTCCGCCCAAGGAGGATAAAACAAGACTGGCAGCTCCCGCCAAGAAGGCCGCCCCGGCAAAAGCATATAAGGCGGCGCAGAAGCCTGCCCCGGAAAAGAAAACGGAGAAAGCTGCCTCGGCTGGAAAGACCGGGAAAACCGCCAAAGTTCCCAAGGCCGCCAAGGGTACGCAGGAGTTAAAGGCTCCCGTCCAGCCCGAGGTCCCGCCTTCCGCTCCTGTGGAGGCCCCCCGCCCACAGAAGGAGGAACAGATTGTTTATCTGAAACTGTCTGACCTCCACGCTTTCAAAAATCATCCGTTCCAAGTCCGCAATGATGAAGAAATGCGGGCTATGGTGTCCAGCGTCAAGGACAAGGGCGTTACCC
>JAHZHG010000204.1 GCA_019420425.1 Clostridiales bacterium | reverse complement strand
ACCTTACCTGGCAGGATTTCCACCTGCTAAACATCATGCCCTTTGCTGGGCGCACGGAGTTTGCGGACGGGACTGTCCATAGGCGACGGACCAGAAGGGGCAAAATTTGCCGTGTCTGCGGGGCATAGTGGGCCTGCCGGGGCGTCCGTGAATCCACTCCGTGTAAAAGCCCGCCTTTACTCCCCGCTTCTCTCCCCCGGCGCTCTATGCGGCCTGAACCCTTCCTCCGGCCACTCGGAGAAATCGGGAATGCCTTCCCCTGGCTCCTCCCATTCAGCCCAGTTCTCCTCCGTCTCTGTCTCTTCGTCCCCTTCCCGGAGCGCCACAGCCATGCTTCCCAGCTCTTCATACAGCTCCCAGAACCGATCCGCGTCCCGTTCCAGCCTGCCCTCCAGGGGATCGTTCACCAGAACCGTATTCTGCTCCATGTCATATCCGACCAGTACTACACAGTGCTCGTTGTAATCCCACTCATACGCCTTTCCTTTGTATTCGCAGTATTCTCCTGACGGGCTGCTGTCCGCAAAGTAAGCGGTGTTCCAGATCAGCACCGGCGTTTCCTCTGCCACCAGGGCGTACAGCTCTTCTTCTGTACTCCCGGTGAGGTCTGCCGCCCTCAGTGCAGAGCCCTGGGCCTTCAGAAAGTCATTGGCCGTTCTGGCCATCCCGGGCGCATAGCAGCCCGCGCCTTCATAGGTGTAGGGGTCACCGGTATACCCAATTACAAAATTATCGGAATAGACCAGATACTCATCCGCAATCGTGGTCTTTTCCAGCCAAGTATACCCATAATAATCCAGCAGCATCGTCAGCGCAACCGACTCACAGCCGGTGGGAAGCTCCGGGAGCTGCAAAATGCTTTTCATCTCCAGCGCTGCCTTTGCCGGGAGCTCTGCCTCTCCTTCCCCTTCCTGTGCCTGTGCCTTTGTCTGTGTTTCTGTCTGCACTTCTGCGGTTTCCTCTGTCTCTTCGGTTTCCTCCACTATCCGGAAATGAAACTCTGTCTCCAGATCTACGGCCGCCATGCTGACCGTACTCGTGCAAAGACCGAATAAGCTGAATATGAATAAGCCTAAAATCCTTTTTCTCATTTTTTTCCGCTCCACCGATACACCGCTGCCGAATAGGCAGAGAGTATGACCTCCAGTTCTCCATTTTCTGCTTTTGCCGTCTGCCTCTGCAGGGAAAAGCCCTCTTCATCCGTGAGCATGATCCGCTCCATCATCTCCCCGCTGCCTACGCCGATTTCCCAGACAGGGATCAAAAGCATCCGCTCCTGATAGCCATTGTTGAACATAATGACTATTTTCTCTTTATCGTCGAATCTGCCGTACGCCAGACAGTCCTGGCTTCCGTACAGGAACTTCAGCGAACCTCTACTGAATACCCGATACAGCTTGTGCATCCGGATTGCCTCGCGGTAGAAGCCCAAAAGGGCCTTATTTTCCCTGCCCCAGGGATACGTGCGCCGGTTATCCGGATCCGTAAAGCCGCATACGCCGGCCTCGTCGCCATAATAAAGTGTCGGTGCTCCCGGCCAGGTCATCTGCATAATGATCGCTTCGCGCATTACCGCCTCGTTCACCCCTTCGGACGCCGCCTCATAGCCCAGGTGCTGCACCCGTCCTACCTTGTGGTTCGTCCTGGTCAGGAAACGGGAATGGTCGTGGTTGGATAGCTGATTCATCGCCACCTGAAGGGAAGGCGCAAGAAAGCTGGCCATGTGATACGTCATTGCCCCGATAAACGCCCGCGCATTGCCCAGCTGATCCTGCCGGAAGCCGTCGCTGTGTTTTTCCATTCCCGTAAAGAACCAGGTCAGGGGCTCCATAAATGCGTCGTAGTTCATGACGGTATCCCACTCGTCGCCGTGAAGCCACGGCGTTGCGTCGCCGTAATGCTCCGCCAGAATAATCGCGTTTGGGTTTGCCTGCTTTACCACCTTGCGGAACCTTTTCCAGAACCGGTGATTATACTCCGGGGAAAAGCCCAGATCAGCCGCCACGTCCAGACGCCAGCCGTCCACGTTATACGGCGGCGATACCCATTTTCTGGCAATCTCCATAATGTACTCTTCCAGATCGGGAGACTCTTCAAAATTCAGCTTGGGCAGTGTGTTATGGTTCCACCAGCCGTCGTAAAACGCATTGTACGGCCACTCATGCTCATTATAGAATTTGAAAAAGCTGCAGTATGGACTGTCCTCGGAAATATAGGCTCCTTTTTCGTAGCCCGGCTGATGCTCATAGATCCGCTCCCGATCCATCCATTTGTTGAAGGAACCGCAGTGGTTAAACACGCCGTCCAGGATTACCTTCATCCCTCTCCGGTGAATCTCCTCCACCAGGCTGATAAAAAATTCGTTCGTCGCATTCAGGTTTTCCTTGTCCGTTACCCGGGTGATATATCTGGTCGCCCTTGTATTGTCCAGACATCCCTCCGGAAGCAGCTCGCCTGAGTCTTTTACAATTTTTCCCAGATGAGGATCGATGTAATCATAGTCCTGTATATCATACTTGTGGTTAGACGGGGAAACAAACAGGGGATTGAAGTAAATCACATCCACGCCCAGATCCTGCAGATAGTCCAGCTTGTTCATCACGCCCTGCAGGTCTCCGCCGTAAAACTCCCGGACGCCCATAAACGCCGGACATTTATTCCAGTCCATTACCCGGCTCGTCGGCTCGCCGATATAGCTGTATTCCCTGTCCAGCACATCATTCGACGGATCGCCGTTGCAGAACCGGTCAATGTAGATCTGGTACATCACCGCGCCCTTTGCCCAGTCCGGGGTAGAAAAGCCGGGAGAGATCGTAAATGCCTTGCTGTCCTGCAGGTCTGTGGAAATTCCGCATTTATTATAAAAGCAGCGGAAATTGCTCACCTTTATTTCAAAGTAGTAGCGAATCGGCTCGGTTCCCATCCGATACTCCACCGCATAATAATCGAACCGGTCGTCGCTGCGCTCCAGACGCATCCGTTTGCGCAGGGCCTTGCAGATAAAATAGACGACGTCCACGTTGTCTCTCCCGGTACGGAAGCGGATCGTTACCGTATCCCCGGGCTTTGGCTCCATGGGAGAAACATAATTTTCCGTTTCATCGCTGAATAATGCCCTGGTATTGAATACCGGCCGCATCAGCATTACATATCGCGTCGCTCTTAAGAGCTGATCGTATTTTTCCAATTCCATATTGTGTACTCCTCTGTATATCTAATATATTATTTTATCGCAAATCCATACATAATACAAGAAAGAATACGGCGTATGCTCTTATCTAATAGACTGGCCAGAGGCAAAAAAAGATTCCGGAAAAGTAAAAAAGACAGCCGGATATGCTGTCTTTTTTGGAGAAGGTATTTCTCTTATGGGGTGTAGCAAAAACTATATAATGTATTGGGGGGTTTTACGAGTATTATTATAGCAAGAAGTGCGAAATCAGTGTGCACAAACTTCACAAAAATCGCCTTTCGTTTTTGTGCATATTTTTCCGCGCGTCGGATTACTCCGTTTTTTCCCCGATCAGATTACACAAATTCCTCGCTGAACAGCGCCTCAAACTCTTCTCTGCCGATTTTCTCCTTCTGTACCAGCTCCTCGGCTATACGGTGGAGTACCGGTTCATGATCCCGGATAATCGACACGGCCTTCTGGTAGCACTGGTCAATAATCGCCTTTACCTCATCGTCGATCAGGGAGGTGACCTTTTCCCCGTAGGCGCGGGTATGGGCCAGATCCCGGCCGATGAATACCTGGTCGTCGTCATTGTCCAGATTAAGCAGGCCGATCTTCTCAGACATGCCGTATTTGGTCACCATGGCTCTGGCGATGGCCGTAGCCTGCTTGATATCCTGGGAAGCGCCTGTGGTCACGTCGCCAAAGACAATTTCCTCGGCTACCCTTCCGCCCAGGCTGACGACAATATTCTGCAGCATCTTTCCCTTGGTCTGGAACATCTCATCGTTCTCCGGCAAAGGCATGGTGTAGCCTGCCGCGCCGCGGCCCGTGGGAATAATAGACACGGTGTGTACCGGACCTACGTCCGGCAGTACGTGGAACAGGATCGCGTGGCCCACCTCATGGTAGGCAGTGATCCGTTTCTCTTTTTCGGAAATTACCCGGCTCTTTTTCTCTGCGCCGATGCCCACCTTCACAAAGGAGCGGTTGATATCCGCCTGGGTAATATAGGCACGGTCCTCCTTTGCCGCCAGGATGGCTGACTCATTCATCAGATTTTCCAGGTCGGCTCCGGTAAAGCCTGCGGTTGTCCTCGCTACCTCATGGAGGTTTACGTCGTCGCCCAGCGGCTTCCCGTCAGCGTGCACATGCAGGATCTCTTCACGTCCCTTCACATCCGGCCTGCCCACGGCCACCTGCCGGTCGAACCGTCCGGGACGCAGGATTGCCGGGTCGAGAATATCTACCCGGTTGGTGGCCGCCATTACGATAATCCCCTGATTTACGCCGAAGCCGTCCATCTCCACCAGCAGCTGGTTCAGGGTCTGCTCCCGCTCGTCATGGCCGCCGCCCATACCGGTTCCCCGGCGCCTGGCCACCGCGTCGATCTCGTCGATAAATACGATACAGGGCTGATGCTTTTTCGCCTCTTCAAAGAGGTCGCGGACACGGGATGCGCCCACGCCCACAAACATCTCTACAAAATCTGAACCGGAAATGCTGAAAAAGGGCACCCCTGCCTCTCCGGCTACGGCCTTTGCCAGCAGCGTCTTTCCGGTTCCCGGAGGGCCCACCAGAATCACGCCCTTGGGAATCCTGGCCCCCACCTTCAGGAACTTCTGGGGCTCCTTCAGAAAGTCTACCAGTTCTTTTAGCTCCTCTTTTTCCTCCTGGAGACCGGCCACCTGGTTAAAGGTTACCCGCCTTGCATCCGGGATGATCATCCGGGCGCGGCTCTTGCCGAAATTCATCATCTTGGCATTGCTGCCTCCGCCCTGGCGTCCCATCATCGCAAACAGGAAAATCACCAGCAGACCGCTGAGGAGCACCGGCAGGATAGAGGTCAGAAAAACACTGTCCTGCTTGACGTCCTCGGTGTCGTAGGATATCCCTTTGTCCTTAAGCAGCTGCCGCTCTGCGTTTACGTCGGTAGTATTTACCAGCCTCGTCTCGCCGGATTTCAGCAACACCTCCAGCTGGCCCGATGGAGTCTGCTGGTTCTGGTGGATCGTTACCTCCACCACCTCGCCCTTTTCCAGCGCCTGCTCATACTGGGCCGTTGTATAGCTTCTCTGGGTTCCGACGCCGCCGCGGAAGCTCATCACCATCAGCACAATCAGAAGCCCAACCATGGCGTAAAGGCCATAGTTTCTTACATTCTTGTTCAATGCAGTTTCTCCTTTCCGTCATCCGGTCGGATTATTCCTCGCCGAAATGAATTACACCGATATACGGCAGATTTCTATATTTTTGATCGTAATCCAGACCATAGCCCACGACAAACTCATCCGGGATTTCAAAGCCCTGATAGTCCACGTCCACGTCCATCACCCGTCTGTCCGGTTTGTCCAGCAGCGTGCACAGACGCAGTGAAGCGGGATTGCGCTTCTGCAGAATCTCCAGCAGGTAGCTCAGTGTGCGGCCGGACTCGCTAATATCCTAAACTACAATTA
>JAHZHG010000203.1:4556-5647 GCA_019420425.1 Clostridiales bacterium | reverse complement strand
TGTGGATCTGCTTTAACGTCTGCTTCAGCTGCTGGTTTTCCGTCTGGGGAATCATCTCGCCGTAGCGGACCAGCTCGCCGTTAATTCCTGCCAAAGTGTCAGATACCATTGTCTTCTCGTCCATTTTCTGCACCTCCTACTGTAAAAAGCTCATCAGCTGCTGCTTACTTTCCATTGCCGACTGCGCGGACTTCTGAAAAAACTGCTTTACGCCCGGGTCAGTTGCCATGGAGGCGTAGCTCTGCATTTTGCAGTGGGTAGTAGAAAAGCCGCCGATCAGATGACGAAGGTTCTGAAGGTCAAGTTCAGATAATTCATTCATAAAAAGTCCTCCTTGCGTTTTAGGTTTGCCTACGCTTGTATTGTCTCCCGCAGAACACTTTTTATGCATAAAGTCAGCCGGGATTTCTCCCGGCTGACGCTGTAAATTTTTATTTTTTAATAGATGTACTTCAGCTCTACAGAAATATCTTCCACAATCTGTACCTCGTTTGAAGGGCTGATTGTCGCCTGGGTGGATACCAGATTTACCAGGGTATCCAGACCGCGTCCGCCCAGATCAGACAGGCTTGCTCCTACGTAGGAGGCTGCCGTGCCGTCAACCTGGATCTCTACCGTATACTCGTCCGCACGCGGTACCAGCGTATAGATGCCGTTCAGGCCTGCATCCGCTGCTGCGGCTGCTACGCCGGATGCGATTTCTGAGGAGCCGCAGATTACCATTGCGGTTTCGGGATAGTTTGCAAACATATCGGCTGCTGCCGCGTATGCACTCTCGTAATTATCCGGGCAGGTGGTACTATTCAGCGTTGCATCGTATCCGTAGCCTGCCAATGTCGTTGATGCAGCGTCGGCTACATCCAGCGTCCATGCGTCTGCTCCTTCAGGTGTAATCATGGCTGCCGTACCCGGGTTTCCTGCGCCGAATGCGTTCATCAGTTCATTGGCCGCCATATCTCCAAAGGAGGATGCGGGAGGTGCAAGATATGCACTGACGGTTGCTCCGACTGCGTTCAGCTCTGCAATGTTGCACGGCTCATCACCGTTTACTACATATATGCCCTGGGCCTCTGCCGCCGCAATGCCGCTGC
>JAHZHG010000203.1:0-4546 GCA_019420425.1 Clostridiales bacterium | reverse complement strand
GCACACCGGCATATCCGCCGGCCGCTACTGCATTGAGCAGGTCATTTTCCGTTCTGGTTTCTCCGGGGGCATTTGTGCGGTAAATATCGCAGGTAATGCCGTATTCGCTGACCTTCGCATCCACTGCCTGCTGCAGTTCTGCCATATCATCATCGGAAATCGCTCCTGTAACAATCGCATACGAAACTACGGTCGGTTCCTCTATAATGGCCTCTGTCTCCACCGGTACCTCCGGCTCAGCAGGTGCTTCCGGCTCTATAGGAGCTTCCGGCTCAGCAGGCGCTTCGGTCTCTATGGGAGCTTCCGGCTCTATCGGGATATCCACAGGCGCCTCGGTCTCAACAGGCGCTTCAACCGGAGCTTCCGGCTCTTCCGGAATTTCTATCGGCTCTTCCGGAATTTCCAGTTCTTCTCCCGGTACGTCGTCGCCGTAATTATCGGAGGTGGTGATTTCAAACGGATCGCCGTCCGGAATCTCTTCCACGTTTTCTGTGGGAGCTTCCGTTTCGTTCAGCGCGTTTGCGTTTGTTGCGTCAAAGTTCGCGCCTTCAAGAGCGCTCTCGTCCGTATTCATCAGAATACTGTCCTCATCCAGCTGCTCTTCGGTAACCGGCTCCTCCGGAATCTCCAGTTCTTCGATATCTCCCGGTTCCTCCGGCGTTACCGCTACATCCTCCGGCTCCTCTGGCGTTACCTCCACATCTCCCGGCTCCTCCGGCGTTACCGTGGAATCATCCGGGCCGTCCGGTGCGTCGAGCAGCTGTGTCATGTTGTTGGATACACGCTCCAGAGTCTCCTTCAGCTCCTCGTAGTCATAGCCCTGGTCTGCGATTTTCTGCAGGAGAGCAAGGAGTTCGTTGTACTCATCCTGGGTCAGGCTGAGATTGTACTGATTGCAGATATTGTTGATTACCGTTTCAATGGAATCGCCCTCAACCAGGTTGCCCTCGATGACCTGAATCTTCGCCTCGTTGACCAGCTCTACTGCCTGGGGCTCGCCGAGGCTGTCGGACAGTGATCCGGTAACGATCATCTCTTCCGTAGCCAGATCCTTCTTTTCCTCATCCAGCGCCTCTCCGCTGGCCGTTTCGTACGCCATGATAATACCGGTCAGCGCACCCGTGCCGGATACCGGGAACGGGGATGCGGCAAGTACGTCGCAGTTTACCACGCCGGAGGTGGACAGGGTGGCGGCAATCATGTTGCTGGTTACCCAGGTCAGATTGGCTGTCTTTACCTGAATCCCGCCTGAGGTCGTTGGGCATACCAGCGCACAGCTGTAGGTGCGGGTACCGATCTGCTCCAGCGGTACATAGGAGGCGAGATGATCCCGCTCATCCTGGTTCGTAATATACAGGGTCTCAACGGGCGTATCCGCCACCCCGAAATACTTCATAATTGCATTCTGCTGCTCTGCTGACAGATCCACGCCCAGTGTCAGCACCTTCTGCCCATCTGCAAAGGCTGTGGAAGAAAGCGGCATTGCAAGGCAAATGCTGCAAAGCAAAGCCCCTAAAACACGTCTCTTCTTCATCTGTTTCCCTTCCTTTCCGTCCGGCAGGCACTCCAGCCGAACCCCGTCTTTTGATAGGTTTAGTATACCATACTTTCCCGGTCAGGGGGTACTTAAAATTACCTTAATCTTCTTTTACCAATTTTTTCTCTGTTTTCAGATATTCTTCAGATTCCGGACACATTTTCTTCACCGGCCGCAGGTATGATCATACATAAACAAAGCGATATGCTTTTTCACATAAATTTCTTCATAATTCTCCCGGCCCTCCTATCATATACTATTCCCATATACAATTATAAAAGGAGGTCCGCTCTGTGGGCTATGCGCTTGTTTTTATCGTTATGCTGAGCGCCGCCATGAAATACGGCTCGGCTTTTTTCTTCTTTTTAAAAACGTACTTTAAATCCTGATGAAAGCCCCCTGGAAAACCCGCTGTCCGCGGCTCTCCAGGGGGCTTTTCTGACTTATTTTCGATTACAGGCGCTGGTACAGCTCCTCGTATTTCCTTGCGGAGGTGCTCCAGGAGAAATCGGCTGCCATGCCGCGGTCAACGATCTTATTCCATTCGCGCTTTTTCTCATAGAATACGTACCGCGCATATTTTACCGTGTTCAGCATCTCATGGGCGTTGTAGTTGGCGAAGCTGAAGCCGGTACCGGTGCTCTCGTACTCGTTGTACGGCTCCACCGTGTCCTTCAGTCCGCCGGTCTCCCGGACAATGGGGACTGTCCCGTAACGCAGGCTCATCAGCTGGCTTAAGCCGCAGGGCTCAAACAGGGAGGGCATCAGGAACGCATCGCATGCTGCGTAAACCTTGTGGGACATTGCCTCGGAATAGTAGATGTTTGCGGAAACCTTGCCGGAATACTTCCAGGCGAAATGGCGGAACATATTCTCATACTGTTCCTCACCGGTTCCCAGAACTACCAGCTGGATATCCATCTGGCACAGCTCATCCATCATATAAGCGATCAGATCCAGGCCCTTCTGATCCGTCAGGCGGGAGACAATGCCGATCATGAACCGCTTGTCATCCTGCTCCAGGCCCAGCTCCTGCTGCAGCGCCCGTTTGTTTTTTACCTTTTCCTTGCGGAAATTCCTGGCGTTGTAATTTTTGTAAATCATCGTATCCGTTTCCGGATTGTACTCATTATAATCAATTCCGTTTACGATACCGTACAGGCAGTTGGCCCTCGCACGCATCAGTCCGTCCAGCCTTTCACCGTAAAACGGGGTCTTAATTTCTTCTGCATATGTATCGCTCACTGTGGTCACTGCGTCCGCATAAACGATACCGCCTTTTAAGTAGTTTGCGTCACCATACGCCTCCAGCTTATCCGGTGCAAAATAGTAGGCCGGAAGTCCGGTGATATCCTTCACCGTCTTCATGTCCCATATGCCCTGGAATTTCAGGTTGTGTATTGTGATCACGGACTTCATCTCCCGGAAGAACTCGCCTTCATGGAATTTATCCTTCAGGAATACGGGAATCAGTCCAGTCTGCCAGTCATGGCAGTGCACAATGTCCGGCCGGAAGCCGATCACCGGCAGTGCGGACAGGGCAGCCTTCGAGAAAAAGGCAAATTTCTCAATATCCTGATAGATGTTGCCGTAGGGCTTTGGCCCTGCAAAATAGAATTCATTATCGATAAAATAAAACTGTATGCCATCATATACCATTTCCAGGATGCCTACATACTGCCTTCTCCAGGCCAGATCCATATAAAAATGGGTGAGGTAGTTCATCTTGTCTTTCCATTCCTGGTGCATACACATGTACTTCGGCAAAATCACCCGAACGTCATACTCATCCTTATTAAAACATTTCGGCAGCGAACCGACTACGTCCGCCAGGCCGCCTGTCTTAATAAACGGGACTCCTTCTGACGCCACAAACAGAACCTTCTTCATACCGTAAACCCTCCATATCCGGAAAATAAGTTATCGTTATTATACTCTATTTTCCCGGTAAAGGAAAGTCCTATTCTTTGTTTTGTTTGTTATCGGTTTTTGTACTCCAGACGGATTTTATCAGCGATCAGTGCAATAAATTCGGAATTTGTCGGTTTTCCCTTTCCATTGTGCACCGTATATCCGAACAGCTCATCGATGGTATCCATCTTTCCTCTGCTCCACGCCACCTCAATGGCATGGCGGATCGCACGCTCAACACGGCTCGGCGTGGTCTGATATTTTTTTGCGATTGTCGGATACAGAATTTTGGTTATGGAATTCAGCATTTCCATATCGGTTACCGACATGATAATCGCGTCACGGAGATACTGGTAGCCCTTAATGTGGGCGGGAACGCCGATCTCGTGGATGATGTTGGTCACATCCGTCTCCATGTTCCGCTCAATGTACTCGGTCTTGCTCTCGTAGGCGTGTACCTTGCGGGAGGACTGTCCCTTTCTGTTTTGTCTGTCCCCTATCCGATGAATCCGATTCAGAATCATCTCGTTATCAAATGGCTTCAGAATATAGTAATCCGCGCCCAGCAAAAATGCGTCTTCGGTAATTTTCTCCTGTCCGACGGCAGAAACCACAATAAACGCCGGCTTTTTCAGATCCGGCTCGCGGTTTACCCGGTCCATTACGCTCAGTCCGTCAATCTTCGGCATGATAATGTCTAAAAGCACCACATCCGGCTTCTTTTGCCGGATTATGCTCAGCAGTTCCTCCCCATTTCCTGCCTTGCCTACCACATGACAGCCCTCGTCGCTGCTCACGATATCGTCAAGCAGCTCCACCATCCGCTCATTGTCGTCGGCAATCGCTATATTCAGTTTTTCCATAGGTATACTCCTCTCTTTGAATGCAGGATTGTTCATGCACGATTACACGTTTTTCGGGGGCCCATACCAAAAATTGTCATGTACAAAAACTAATTGTATTATATAACATCTTCCGGCAGTTTCAAGAAAAAGTTTTCTGCTTAAATCGACAAATCTTTTTTCAACGCAGTTTTCTATGATACAAAAAAATGCCTGCGGCATCTCAACTCCCCTACCCCTCAATCTTGAGGGGTAA
>JAHZHG010000202.1 GCA_019420425.1 Clostridiales bacterium | reverse complement strand
AATTCGCCGTGTCTGACGGAGCATAGTGGGCCAGCCGGGGCGTCCGGGTATCCAAGATGTAGAAAGTACTATACCTTTCAGGCATCCCGGAATTGAGCCGCAGCAAGAGCGGCGCATAAAGCATACACTATATCATATTTGCAGTGGATTAATTTATAATACAAAAATACAATAAGGAAAAAATTCGCAGGAGGATAAGACGGATGAAACAGATAGCTGGCGGTGTAACAGCCGCAAAAGGATTTTCCGCCATCGGTATTGCAGCCGGAATCAAAAAAGGAAAAAAAGATATGGCAATGGTGTGCAGTGACGTGCCCTGTGCGGCGGCGGGGACATTTACTTCAAATCTGGTAAAGGCTGCCCCGGTGAAATGGGATCAGCATGTGGTTTATGACAGCAAAACCGTCAAGGCAGTGGTGGTGAACAGCGGCGTAGCCAATGCCTGCACAGGCACAGAGGGCTACAACAGCTGCCAGGAGACAGCCAAAGCAGCGGCCGGCCTGCTGGGCGCAGAGCCGGATCAGATTCTCCTTGGCTCCACCGGAGTGATTGGACGCCAGCTGCCCATGGACAAGATTATTGCAGGAGTAAACACCATGGTTCCCCTGCTGGAGCACAGTCTGGCGGCGGGCTCTATGGCCGCGGAGGCAATCATGACCACAGATACCGTGAAGAAGGAAATCGCCGTGGAGCTGGAGCTGGGCGGCGTTACGGTGACTATCGGCGGTATGTGCAAGGGCTCGGGCATGATCCATCCCAACATGTGCACGATGCTGAGCTTTGTCACTACGGATGCGGCGATTTCCAGGGAGATGCTGCAGAAGGCGCTGAGTGCGAGCGTACCGGATACGTACAATATGATTTCCGTGGACGGAGACACCTCTACCAACGATACCTGTCTGCTGCTGGCAAACGGCCTGGCGGGAAATAAAGCGATCACAGCCGAGGGCGAGGATTACGAGCGGTTCCTATCTGCGCTGAACTGGGTAAATACTTACCTGGCCAGACATATGGCGGCAGACGGCGAGGGGGCGACAGCCCTGTTTGAGGTAAAGGTGATCGGCGCCCAGAGCAAGGAGCAGGCGGTGACCCTGAGCAAATCCATCATTACCTCCAACCTGACCAAGGCCGCGATCTATGGGCACGATGCAAACTGGGGCAGAATCCTCTGCGCCATGGGCTATTCCGGAGCCATTTTCGACCCGGAAAAGGTAGACCTGTATTTCGAGAGCGCCGCCGGAAAAATCCAGATCATTGCCAACGGTGTGGACACCGGCTACAGTGAGGAGGAAGCGACAAAAATCCTTTCGGAAAAGGAAGTTACGGCAATCGCCGATATCAAAATGGGGACTGCCTCTGCCACGGCATGGGGCTGTGATCTGACCTACGATTATATCAAGATTAATGCGGACTACCGCTCATAAGGGAGAAGAGAAAAGATGGACGGAGCAATGGAGATGTGGCTGGAAAAGGCGAATGTGCTGATTGAGGCGCTGCCTTATATCCAGCGGTTTCACGGAAAAACGATAGTAGTAAAATACGGCGGCAGCGCGATGGTGGATCATGAGCTGAAAAAGAGTGTGATCCGCGACGTGGCTCTGCTGAAGCTGGTAGGCTTCCGCCCGATTATTGTCCACGGCGGCGGCAAGGAAATCACAAAATGGGTAAATAAGGTCGGCTTGGAGACAGAATTTGTCAACGGGCTTCGGGTAACGGACAAGGATACCATGGAAGTGGCAGAGATGGTGCTGAACAAGATCAACAAGGGCCTGGTTTCCATGATGGAAAAGCTGGGCCTCAAAGCGGTGGGCATCAGCGGCAAGGACGGTACGGTGCTGAAGGTGGACAAAAAGCTTTCCGGCGGCAAGGATATCGGCTTTGTGGGCGAGGTGAAGGAGGTCAACGCCGACCTGCTGAATGTCCTTCTGGACAATGACTTCATCCCGGTCATCTGCCCTGTCGGCTCAGACGACGCCTACCATTCCTTCAACATCAATGCGGACGACGCAGCCTGTGCCATTGCAAAGGCGGTTTCTGCATCCAAGCTGGCCTTTTTGACGGATATCGAGGGCGTTTACCGCGATCCGCTGGATAAAACCTCTCTGATCAGCGAGCTGACGGTGAGCGAGACGAAGGAATTTTTAAAGAGCGGCCATGCCGGCGGCGGAATGCTGCCGAAGCTGCAGAACTGTGTAGACGCCATTGAGTCCGGCGTTTCCCGGGTACATATCCTGGACGGCAGGATCGAGCACTGCCTGCTGCTGGAGTTCTTTACGAACAAAGGGATCGGGACGGCGATTATCGGAGATGAGGAGGAACGGTACGATGTCTGAAGCAAGCAAATATATGAAACTGGCGGAGCAGAATGTCCTGCATACCTACAACCGGTTCCCTGTGGTATTTGAACGGGGAGAGGGCGTATGGCTGACGGATGTGGAGGGAAAACGGTATCTGGATTTCGGCGCCGGTATTGCCGTATTTGCCCTGGGCTATGGCAATAAAGCATATAACGATGCGCTGAAGGCCCAGATCGACAAGCTGATCCATACGTCGAATCTGTACTACAGCGTCCCGCTGGCTGAGGCTGCCGAAAAGGTGATCCGATTCAGCGGCATGGACAAGGTATTTTTCACGAACAGCGGGACAGAGGCGATTGAGGGAGCCATCAAGGCGGCGAGAAAATATGCGTTTCTGAAGGACGGCTGCACGGATCACGAGATCATTGCCATGAACCATTCCTTCCACGGAAGAAGCATCGGCGCCCTGTCCGTAACCGGAAACGTCCATTATCAGGAAGCCTTCCGGCCGCTGATGGGCGGAGTGAAATTTGCCGACTACAATGACTTGGAGAGCGTAAAAGCGCAGATCACGCCGAAAACCTGTGCCATTATCCTGGAGACTGTACAGGGAGAGGGAGGCATCTATCCGGCGGAGCCCGGGTTCTTAAAAGGAATAAAGGCCCTCTGCGATGAGCAGGATATCCTGCTCATCCTGGACGAGATTCAGTGCGGCATGGGGCGGACGGGCAGCTACTTTGCCTGGCAGCAGTACGGTGTGGAGCCGGATATTATGACCACGGCAAAGGCTCTGGGCTGCGGCATTCCCGTGGGCGCATTCGTCCTGAATAAAAAAACAGCAAAAGCCTCCCTTGTGCCCGGAGATCACGGCACAACCTATGGAGGAAATCCCCTGGCCTGTGCAGCCGTTTCCGCTGTATTCGACCTCTTCGAGGAGCAGCAGATCGTTTCCCATGTAAATGAGGTCGCCCCCTATCTGGAGCAAAAGCTGGATGAGCTGGTGAGTGAATATGACTGCTTCAGCCAAAGAAGGGGCATGGGCCTGATGCAGGGCCTTGTGGTGGCCGGACGCCCTGTCGGCGAGCTGGTAAAAAAGGCGCTGGATAACGGTCTGGTCGTACTTTCCGCAGGAGAAGATGTCCTCCGTCTGGTTCCGCCCCTGGTGATCACAAGGGATGACGTGGACGAGATGGTTAAGCGCCTGAAAATGAGTCTGTAAATCAAAAATGAATTTTTCCGCTTCTTTTGGATATAGTATTGGATAAATATATATCCCTGCCGTCGGACGGCGGCAGCAGAGAGGCGGATTTTTTATGGTTGGAGTTTTGATTGCCCTGGCGTCCGGGGCGCTGATGAGCGTACAGGGCGTATTTAACACGGAGGTCACAAAGCATACCAGTCTCTGGGTATCCTCGTCGATTGTACAGTTTACCGCGTTTCTGGTCAGTCTGGCTGCATGGTGGGTGACAGACCGCACCAGCTTTGCCGGCCTGTGGCATCTGCCACACAAATATATGCTGCTGAGCGGCGTGCTGGGAGCGCTGATTACCATTACCGTGATCCAGAGCATGGGCAAGCTGGGCCCGGCCCGCGCCGCCATGCTGATTGTTATTTCCCAGCTGATTGTGGCGTATGTGATTGAGCTTCTGGGCCTCTTCGGCGTGGATAAGCAGCCCTTCGCCTGGCGTAAGGTATTGGGAATGGCGGTTTCCATCGTCGGAATCGTCATTTTCAAGTGGTAGAGGGCAGAGAAAATGTATTTCCGCAGAAAAAAATATTGTAAAATCGTTAATTTTTCGTTACAATAACATTAGTGTGCAGGGGGAAGCCGCGGACAGGAACCGAGGTACTGTACATGAAAATGAAAAAATTAGTAAAATCCAGTTTAAAAATAGCGGCTATGGCGGGCGTGTCAGCTGTCCTGCTTTTGTCGGGCTGCCAGAAAGAAGAGAATCAGGAGACATGGTTTGTTCTGGAGGGGGATACGGAGATTGAACGGGCGACGGAGGTCTCCAGATCAGCCATCCAGACGGAAACGGCGGGAGAGATCTGTGTATTTGTGTGCGGCAGCGTCCCCTTTCCCGGTGTCTACCTGTTGCCGGAGGGCGCGCGGGTTTCCGAGGCTGTCGAGGCGGCTGGAGGCTTTGGCGGCGACGCAGACAGGGAATGGCTGAATCTGGCCAGGCCGGCAGTGGACGGAGAGCAGATCCGGGTGCCGTCCCGGGAGGAAACTGCACAGGCGGATAATCTGCCGGAGGCGTTGCCGGAAGAGCACGGGACAGACCCAAACGGGGAAGGCAGGATCAATCTGAACCTTGCGTCCAAAGAAGAGCTGATGGAGCTGCCCGGCATCGGAGAGGCAAAGGCCGAGAGTATTATCGCCTACCGCGAGGAGCACGGCGGTTTTTCTGCTCCTGAGGAAATCATGGAGATTTCCGGGATCAAAACCGCGGTATATGAGCGAATCCGGGACAGGATAACGGTGAATTAAGGAGAATTGTCATGGGTAAGAAAGTTTTGGTTGTGGATGATGAAAAATTAATCGTAAAGGGAATACGGTTCAGTCTGGAGCAGGACGATATGGAGGTGGACTGCGCCTACGACGGCGAGGAGGCCGTGCGCATGGCCAAGGACAAGCAGTACGATATTATTCTGCTCGATTTGATGCTGCCCAAGCTGGACGGCCTTTCCGTATGCCAGCAGGTACGGGAGTTTTCTGACGTGCCGATTGTTATGCTGACGGCCAAGGGGGACGATATGGATAAGATTCTGGGCCTGGAGTACGGCGCGGATGATTATATCACCAAGCCCTTCAACATCCTTGAGGTGAAGGCGCGTCTAAAAGCCATCATCCGCCGTTCCGGCCAGAAGACTGCCCCGGAACCCAAAACAAAGATTGTCGAAGTGGGCGACCTGGTACTGGACTGCGAGGGCCGCAGAGTCAGCAATGCAGGCAAGAAAATCAACCTGACCGCGAAGGAATTTGACCTGCTGGAGCTGCTGGTGTTCAACCCGAACAAGGTATACAGCCGGGAGAACCTGCTGAATATTGTCTGGGGCTACGAATACCTGGGGGATGTGCGCACGGTGGACGTGCATATCCGCCGCCTGAGAGAAAAGATCGAAGAGAACCCGAGCGAGCCGAAGTACGTACATACGAAGTGGGGAGTTGGTTACTATTTCCAGCATTAAGGATTTTTTGATAAAGGTGATCAAGAGCCTGCAGGTGAGGATCCTGGTGATCTTTATTCTCGTAGGCCTGATCCCTCTGTATCTGCTGAAATACGGAATGCTGACCAATTATGAAAATCAGGCGGTAGAGCAGAGGGGAGACATGATTAAACGGCAGTGCCTGGT
>JAHZHG010000201.1 GCA_019420425.1 Clostridiales bacterium | reverse complement strand
TGAGAAAGGCAAGAGAGCTGTTCCCGGAAATGTACCTGATTACCGACGTATGTATGTGCGAGTATACCTCCCATGGCCACTGCGGCGTGCTCTGCGGCCATGACGTGGACAATGACCGTACGCTGGAGCTGCTGGCCAAAACGGCCCTTTCCCATGTCCGCGCCGGAGCGGATATGGTAGCGCCATCCGATATGATGGACGGCCGTGTGGCCGCCATCCGGAGCTGCCTGGATGCAAACGGCTTCACCGGAACCCCGATCATGTCCTATGCGGTAAAATATGCTTCTGCCTTTTACGGCCCCTTCCGCGATGCCGCAGGCAGCGCCCCGTCCTTCGGCGACCGCAAGACCTACCAGATGGATTTTCACAACATCCGTGAGGGCGTAAAGGAGGCGCTGCTGGATGTGGAAGAGGGAGCGGATATCCTTATGGTGAAGCCGGCCATGTCCTACCTGGATGTGGTGCGGGAGGTTTCCCGGGTGGTTAACCTGCCCATTGCCGCCTACAGCGTCAGCGGCGAGTATGCTATGGTGAAGGCTGCGGCAAAAATGGGCTGGATCGATGAGGAGCGGATCATGAATGAGATGGCCGTATCCGCGTACCGTGCGGGCACGGATATTTATATTACGTATTTTGCCAAGGAGCTGGCAAAAAGCATGAAAGAGGGGAGGATCGGATAATGACCAGATCGGAGAGTCTGTTTGCAGAGGCGGTCAAGGTAATTCCGGGAGGAGTGAACAGCCCCGTCCGGGCATTCCAGGCGGTGGGGGAGACGCCCCGGTTTATCGCCAGGGCCGAAGGCGCGTATATGTATGACGCGGACGGCCGAAAATATCTGGATTTTATCGGCTCCTGGGGCCCGATGATCCTGGGCCATAGCCATCCGTATGTGCTGGAGAAGGTAACTGAGGCCTGCCGCGAGGGCCTGAGCTTTGGCGCAGCGACGGAGCGCGAGGTGGAAATGGCAAAGCTGATCAGTGAGATCGTTCCCTCCATTGAGATGGTGCGCATGGTCAACTCCGGCACAGAGGCCGTGATGAGCGCAGTCCGCGCGGCCCGCGGCTATACCCGGAGAAACAAGCTGATCAAATTTGCCGGCTGCTATCATGGCCATAGCGACGCCATGCTGGTGCAGGCAGGCTCAGGCGTGATGACCCAGGGGATTCCCGACAGCGCCGGCGTGCCCACGGGCTGCACCCAGGATACCTTAAGCGCCATATACAACGATTTGGACAGCGTAGAGCAGCTGTTTTCCGAATATCCCGGCCAGATCGCGGCAGTGATCGTGGAGCCGGTGGGCGCAAATATGGGCGTAGTGCCCCCCGCAAAAGGCTTCCTAGAGGGATTGCGGAGCATTTGCACACGGGAAGGCACAGTACTGATTTTTGACGAGGTAATTACTGGATTTCGCCTGGCGCTGGCAGGCGCACAGGAATACTTTGGCATAGAGGCAGACCTGACTACCTACGGCAAAATCATCGGCGGCGGAATGCCGGTGGGCGCCTACGGCGGAAAACGGGAAATCATGGAAATGGTCGCCCCGGTTGGCCCGGTCTACCAGGCCGGAACCTTAAGCGGCAATCCCGTAGCCATGGCTGCAGGCCTGGCCCAGCTTACCCTGCTTAAAGAAGATAAAGACTTCTATGCCCGGCTGAATCAAAAGGGCGACTGGTTCTACGGCGAGATCGAAAAGCAGATCCGGGAGAACGGGGCAAAATGCCAGCTGAATCATCTTGGCTCCCTGGGCTGTGTCTTTTTCACCGAGAATCCGGTGGTCAATTATGCAACCGCAAAAACCTCAGATATCGCCCGGTACCGCGAATATTTCCGCCACATGCTGAATTCCGGCATCTACCTGGCTCCGGCCCAGTTCGAGGCGATGTTCCTCTCCGCCGCACATACCAGAGAAGAGCTGGAAGGCGTACTGGAGGTAATCGGGGCATATCTGAAAAAACAATAGGGCAGCGCTCACACCTTCCAGCCCTCGGTGGATGTCTGCAAATTCCACAGCCTGGCATACAATCCATTTCGGGCGAGAAGCTGTTTATGGGTTCCCTGCTCTACAATCCGCCCCTGTTCCAACACAAGGATGGTATCTGCGCCTACAATGGTTTTCAGCCGGTGAGCGATCACGACAACCGTACGGTTCTGAACCAACCGGCTGATTGCCTGCTGGATTTCCGATTCATTTTCGGGGTCAAGGGATGAAGCTGCCTCGTCAAGGAGCACAACCGGCGCATTTTTCAATATAGCTCTGGCTATGGATATTCTTTGCTTCTCGCCGCCGGAAAGGGTGGAGCCGCCTTCTCCGATCATGGTGTCGAATCCCTGCGGCATCTGCAGGATGAAGTCATAGCAATTGGCAAGACGGGCAGCCTCTTCAATTTCTTCCCGTGTGGCGTCCTCTTTTCCATAGCGGATATTGTTGGCAATGCTGTCCTGGAATAAATATACATCCTGAAACACCATAGAAATGTTTTTCATCAGCTTTTCCGGTTCTATTTCTTTTTCGTCTGCGCCGCCGAACAGAACTCTGCCGGAGGTCGGATCGTAGAAACGGGCAATCAGCCGCAGCATGGTACTCTTACCGGAGCCGGACGGGCCGACAATAGCGGTCATGGTTCCCGGTTCCAGACGGGCGCTTACCTTATGCAGGACTTCCTTTTCTCCGCTGGCCAGGGCGCTGTGCGCCAGTGGCGAGCGTTCAGCACCGGCCGAAGCGGAGCAAAGACCGTCTTCTGCACAAGACGCTCCGTATCCAAAACTCACCTGATCGAAACATATTTCATATGCTTCTGGCGCCTCGCCGCTGCCTGTCATCTCCGGCTCGTCCAGCAGCGAGCAAATCCGCTCCCCCGACATCCCGCACATTATTAGCTCGGAATAATTCATAATGGCAACGGCCAGCGGATCAAATACACGGGTTCCGACTAACAGGAATAAGACAAAATCCGGCACAGTAAGTGTGCCGCCGGAAACAAGGAACACCCCTGCCACAGTCATTAGAGAAAGCCCGCTCCGCAAAAATGCAGCCGCAACCAAATGCAAAGGGCCGATGACTCCCTCGACCTTGATGCAGACATCCCGGTAATCCGTACAAGCCTTTTTCAGCTTTTCAAAATTTTCGCCCTGCATATTGCAGGATTTGATAACCCGCATTCCGTACAGATATTCTTGCAGCCTGCCAGCCTGCTTTACTCTGGCCTGTGAAAGCTGCGTGTCTAACCGGCGTTCTAATCCGCGTATCCCGAACAGGATAAGCAGCGCGATAGGAAATCCTGCAAACATGGCGAGCCCCATGCGCCAATCTGCAATCAACAGTACGACAGAAGCAATGACCGCCATAATCGCGCCGCTGATGATTTGCGGCAAAATATGGGTCATGGCCGATTCTGTACGGGAAAAATCGTTCATCATGGTATTGCCAATCTCCCCGGAAGTTTTGCTCATCAGAAACCCAAGCGGTAGCTTGCGAATGTGCTCTGCCAGCTTAATCCGGCCATCCGCCGATGCCATAAAGCCGTCCCGGTAGGTTAGCCTGCAGGCAATATTCTCAATCATCCATGTAACAACAAAGCAGGCAAGCATAACGCCCCACGCCGTCCATAGGAAAGCGCGGTTCAGCGTCCCGCTGATGAAATATGCATAAATCTGGCTGACAATATAGGCCAGACACATAAACGGCAGTAAGTAAGACAAATTTGCAAGGGCGTTCCAAAGCACCGGCTTTATCAGGCGTTTAGGTTCGTTGCAGGTGATTGCATGAAATAACGGTTTCATTTTGCTCAAGCTTCCTTTCTTTGATTTTGCCGCATGGCGTCAGGTGATCCTGCTGAGGGTTCCCGGCACGAATTGTCCATGCAGCCGTATTTACACCGGCGTCCCACAGATCAGCATAAAGCCCATGCAGCGCCAGAAGTTCTTCATGGGTTCCGCGTTCCCTGACGGTACCGTCAGCTACCACTAAAATCTGATTGGCATTACAGATAGTCGTCAATCTGTGGGCGATCATAATAACGGTTTTATCTTTTATCAGCTCACCCAGCGCAAGCTGCATTTCATGTTCATTTTCGGCATCCGCATAGGCGCTCGCCTCGTCCAGAATCAAAATCGGCGCATTTTTCAAAACGGCTCTTGCAATGGAAACGCGCTGCCGTTCTCCACCGGACAGGTAAACGCCGCCATCCCCGATTTGGGTCTGATATCCATGCGGCAGCGCCATGATGAAGTCATGGCACTGTGCGGCCTTTGCGGCCTGTTCGACCTGCTCCCTTGTAGCTCCCGGTTTTCCCAGAGCAATGTTGTTAAAAATCGTGTCAGAAAACAGAAAGCTCTCCTGAAAGACGAAAGATATATGTTCCATCAGGTCACGGACAGGCATATTCCGAATATCCACGCCGCCGATTTCGATGCTGCCCTCCGTCACATCCCAAAAACGGGGAATCAGTTCTGCAATCGTGGATTTGCCCGCGCCGGATGGCCCCACAAGCGCCGTAATCTCTCCCTGTCTGGCGGTAAAGGAAACACCATTAAGAATTTTCCGTCCCCCGGCTTCGTAGGAAAAAGAAACATTACGGAAAGAAATGGCATAGCCGGAGGGTAGAACGTCCTCACGCACTGACGGATTCCCCCTGTGTTCCGGCTCAGGCAGAGGCTTTTCGTTTAAGACTTCATCCACACGCCTGACCCCCTCTGTGATCATGTTCATGCTCTCTGAAAAGCTGCGGAGCTTCAGCGTCGGCGCGGCGGCTCCCGGTCCTAAAATCAGGAAAAACAGAAATGTCACGACGAAAGCTGAGTCATTCGGATTTCTCAAAAACAGAAGCAGCCCGGCAGGGACAATAAAGGTTGCTGTGGACAGCACGAACATCCGAAAAAGGACATAGCCGGGGCGGATCACTTCGGTCATTTTTGTAGTAAAATCCCGGTAGCTGATTATGTCCTCGTAAAACTTCCGGAAGGATTTCACCGTCTGACCGAAAATTTTGATTGACGGCATACCTTTTACATACTGGAGGGAAGAAGAACTGATTTTTTCCAGCGCGTCAAAATTTTCTTTCAGGCCTCCGCTTTTTAGTATTTTCAGCATCACCGCAAACTGGCAGACGAAACCAACCACAATCGGAATCAGGCAGCTAAGCGCCAGCCAGACATTTTGCGAAAACATAATGATGAACAGGGCAAGCAGCATGACGATGGTGCTTACAAAATCCGGGAATTGATGTGCCAGGAAAGCTTCAAGCTGCTCCACATCCGCGTCCAGAACCTGCTTTATCTTTCCGATGGAATTGCTGGTGACATAGCCCAGCGGCAGCTTACCGATATGCTCCGCAACGCTCAGGCGGACACCGCAGATTACACGATAGGCAAAGGTGTGCGCCATCATGCCGCCTGCATAGGCCAGGACATATCCCACGATCAGACCGGCCAGACCGCAGAGCGCCCATCGGATCATAAAATCCGTATTCAAGGCGGCTCCGGCTGCCGTGCTGCGCAAAAGCTCCGCCATTACCTGATAAATCGAAAGGAACGGAATCAGTTGGCACAGTGTGCCGAGTATCGAAAAGAGGATACTGGCGGCAAATGCGGTATTCTTTTCTCCGGAAATTTCCAGCAGCCGGGGAATACCCTGTTTTGGTTTTTCTTTTTGCTTCATTGTTGA
>JAHZHG010000200.1:5250-5717 GCA_019420425.1 Clostridiales bacterium | reverse complement strand
ATGCAGGTGATCGTAACCGAAAAATCGGCCGCGAAAACGGTGTATTGGCAGGGCAGCCAGGAGCTGTTCAACTGCTCAATTGCCCGTCCGATCATCGAGATTCCGGATATGCCTGAGGTGGCAAAGAAAATCAACGACAGCCAGACATGGATAGACATCTATCAGAACATTCAGAAATTCTGCGGGGAAATGGAACAGGAATGCGTTTCTATGGCTGCGGAGAGAGGAGAGGCAGGAGATTATCCGAGCGCCTATGCGGTATGGCTAGCAGATACATACAGTACTGCGGGGGCCGTCAGCTTCCAGATGATCGAATCCTCATATTATTCCGGAGCCGCACATCCATTGTCCGCAAACTTCTGCGCTACCTTTGATCTGGCTGAGGGGAAGGAGCTGTCTTTGGGTGACATTATCAACCCGGATAACGGGCAGGCCAGGGAAAAACTGATTTCGCTTTTTACCGGTAA
>JAHZHG010000200.1:2927-5150 GCA_019420425.1 Clostridiales bacterium | reverse complement strand
CTGACGAATGGTTATATTTCCGACCCGGAAATACCGATAAGAGCAGTGTTCAACGGCGAGCGCGAGACGGTTATCTGGAGATTTTCCAGGGAAGGTCTGGCGATTGCCTTTTCCCCTTATGAAGTCGGGCCATATGCGGCAGGCTTTGTAGAGGTCAGGCTATCCTATGATGAGGTGGAAGGCTTGATCGCCGAAAAGTATATGCCCCACGACCGGCTGGGAGAGGAAGCAGACGGGATCTGCAGTGTATATCAACAGGCAGATGTGGCCGAGAGAGATTTTCCGAAGCAGCATGGAACAAAAACACAGCTGGGAATGGCTACAGACGGAAGAGCATACGACGTATATGGCGCGCAGGCATACAACAATGACGGATACCGCGGAGAGATCTATTTTTATACGAACATCATGGAGGCCGGGGAACTATTCTGGCTGCCGGAAGAGGAATACGGCTACCAGCTGGAGAGCAGCGTGCGTCAGCTGGACAGGGACGAAGAGTCGATCATAAAGGTGTATGCGTGTTTAGGTGAAACCGGGTTAACCCAGGAAACGATTAATTAAAATATTTATCATACAGAACCGCCGCAGGCGAAATCCTGCGGCGGTTCTGTATGCTTAAGCGCGGATAATGGTTCCGGTTTTTCCCTGAAGGGCATCCAGCGCACAGTCAATGGACGTGATCACTGCCCTCCGCCCGGGATGGCCGCTCACGAAGCTGACGGACGCCTCGATCTTGGGAAGCATGGACGCTTCGCCAAACTCGTTGGCGGCTATGTGGGCCTTTGACTCCTCGGCGGTGATTTCTCCGAGGGACTCTTCACGGTCGGTCCCAAAGCCGATGCTGACAAAGGGCTCGTTGGTAAAAATCATCAGGACATCTGCATCGGTGGCTTCTGCGAGCTTTCCGGCTGTACGGTCTTTTTCAATTACCGCGCTGGCACCCTTCAGGTTTGTTCCCTGACGCAGCACGGGAATGCCGCCGCCGCCGCAGGCGATAACGATATGCCCTGCGTCGGAGAGGGCGCGGATGCTGTCCTTTTCAATAATATCCACAGGCTTTGGCGAAGAGATGATTCGGCGGAAGCCCTTGCCGGGATCCTCTACCACATGGTTGCCCTTTTTTTCTTCGGCGGCTGCCTCCTCAGCGGTGAGATACCGTCCGATTACCTTCACCGGATGGTAAAATGCCTCGTCATAGGGATCGACCAAAACCTGGGTAATGATGGAGCAGACCGGCTTGTAGATACCCCGTTTCAGCAGTTCGCTGCGGATGGCGTTCTGCAGGTCGTAGCCGATATATCCCTGGCTCATGGCAGAGCAGACGGACATGGGGGCTTTGTCTGTTTCGTGGAGCTTGGCATATTCATTCAGCGCAGTGTGAATCATGCCCACCTGGGGCGCATTGCTGTGGGAAATAATCAGCTGGCAGCCTTCCTCCACCAGATCAGCCAGATACTTTGCGGAGGATTTTGTTGCAGTTTTCTGCTCCGGGAGAGTCGTACCGAGTGCACGGTGGCCCAGTGCAACAACAACTCGTTTTTTCATGGGCAATACCTCGTTTTCTATAGTTTGGAATAAAGCTTGGAAAGTTTTACTTTTTCGTAATCATAATTATACAAGTATGAGACGGGAAAAGCAATCCTTTGTTTGAAAAGACGGAATAATTACATACAAATTGAAAATTTATAAATAACAAAAAATAATTTAAAGAAGAACTTGACAATTTAAGGAGAAGATGGTAATATATAGATACAAACAAGAAAGAGAACAAAACAGCTTCACAAAAAAGAAAAAGTGAAGAAAAAGCAAAATCGAAAAGAAAGGAAGGTACGGACCACCGAAACAGTTTAGGATTACCCCATAATTTAAGAAAGGAAGGAACGGTCCCATGGACATGATTCAACATCATTAAAGAGGATATCAGCTGACGAGAAAGGTTGATATCCTCTTCATTTTGTCTTGCATATTCTGTAGAGGAAGCGTTATAATGATGCTTATCGAACAGACTTGGTACGGGTGAGAAAGATGGAACAGAGGAAAAAAGCAAAAACATACGAAATAGACATGTGCAGCGGACCGCTTTTTGGAAAAATTCTGAGGTTTTCGCTGCCTCTTATGTTTTCCGGTATTCTGCAGCTGTTGTTTAATGCTGCCGACATCGTGGTTGTGGGGCGGTTTGCGGGAAAGGAATCTCTGGCGGCGGTGGGAGCAACCGCTGCGCTG
>JAHZHG010000200.1:0-2917 GCA_019420425.1 Clostridiales bacterium | reverse complement strand
CAACTTGTTTATCGGGCTTTCTGTGGGAGTAAACGTACTGGTGGCCAATTATTTCGGGGCAGGCAGGACGGCAGAAATGAAAGAAACCATACATACGGCAATCCTCACCGCTTTGCTGAGCGGAGTTTTTCTGGTCGCTGTGGGCGTTGGCTTTTCCAAAACCCTGCTTGTCTGGATGGGGACGCCGGAGGATGTGCTGGATCATGCCGCCCTTTATATGCGGATATATTTTGTGGGTATGCCGGTAAATTTGATCTATAATTTTGGCAGTGCAGTCCTGCGCGCCATCGGGGATACAAAGCATCCCCTGTATTTCCTGTCCCTGGCCGGAGTAATTAACGTGATTTTAAATCTTATTTTTGTGATTGTTTTTGGTATGGGGGTAGCCGGGGTAGCCGTCGCAACTGTGATTTCTCAGTGTATCTCTGCGGTGCTGATCCTTGTCTGCCTGTCCCGTGAGGATGAGCGATATGCGTTGAACAGGCGGGATCTGCGGATTTATACGGATAAGCTGAAGCGGATGGCCTGGATCGGGCTGCCGGCAGGAATCCAGAGCTCTCTGTTTTCCTTATCCAATGTACTGATCCAGTCCTCGATCAACTCCTTTGGCTCAATCGTCATGGCAGGCAGCACGGCCGCTTCCAATGTGGAGGGCTTTGTCTATATTTCCATGAATACCTTCCAGCAGGCGGCAATGACCTTTGTCAGCCAAAATTACGGAGCAAAAAAGAAGGACAGGATCCGACGGTCCGGCCTGATCTGCGTGGGAATGGTGGTTGCTGTGGGCCTGATTATGGGCAACGGCGCATATTTGCTGGGCCGTCCGCTGCTGAGCATCTACTCCTCAGACGCGGAGGTCATTTCCTATGGCCTGGTCCGGATGTCGATCATTTGTACCCTGTACTTTATCTGCGGAATGATGGATGTAATGGTTGGCTGGCTCCGCGGCCTGGGCTGTTCCATCATGCCCATGCTGGTCAGCCTGGCCGGCGCCTGCGGCCTGCGGATT
Source organism: Clostridiales bacterium (assembly GCA_019420425.1). GTDB lineage: Bacteria > Bacillota > Clostridia > Lachnospirales > Lachnospiraceae > JAHZHG01. Next base: position 1,908 of record JAHZHG010000200.1, on the reverse strand, counting down.
GTCTGGCTCTGGACCATATTTGCCCAAAACAGAACCCTGGAGGTTCTGTTCTGGTCCTATCCGGTGACCTGGCTGATTACCTTTTCCGTGCATGTGATCTGCTATTTTGCGATAAGAAAGAAGCGCATGGCCCATATGGCATAAGACGGGAGAAGAAGAACTTTACAAATAAGTACGATTTTGTTAATATAAGTTTAATAAATTAATGAAGGGACGACGGAAAAGGTGAGGGAGAAGCAAAAGTTAATTCGGAGGTTTGTCGGGATACTGCTGTTTTGTATGACGATGGTGGGTATCTGGGAGATGAAGCTGCCTGCTGAAGCGGCAGGTACGGCATCCGTTACGATAACCGGCGGCCGCTGGATTTCCACGGGAGGGGCCTGGGAATACCAGATGGCTAACGGTGTCCGTGTAAAAAACGGAATTTATCAGATCAATGGGAAATTATACTGCTTTGGCGCGGATGGGCGGATGGATGTCGGCTGGATTCAGCGCGGGGCGACATGGTATTATGCAAACACGGATGGCAGCCTTCAGAGAAATGCCTGGGTATACTCAGGCAGAACCTGGTATTATTTAAAGGCAGATGGGAAGATGGCGTCTGACGAGCCGGTGCTGTGGAAGGGAAAGTATTATTACCTGAAAAAAGGCGGCAGCATGGCAGCCGGCGAATGGGTAAAATGGAGAGGCATCTACTATTATGCGGGCAGCGACGGTATTCTGGTCAGCAATACCTGGGTTAAGAGCGGCGGCTATTACTACTATCTGCAGGCCAACCGCCGGATGGCCACGGATTCTGTGGTCAGCTGGAACGGTGAACGCTATTATCTGGATGCTGACGGAAAGATGGCGGAGAACCGGTTTGTTAAATCAAAGGGCTACTATTATTATGCCGGCGCCGGCGGCGCGCTGTATACCGGCGGCTGGGAAATAATCAACGGATATTCGTATTACTTTTTTGGAAACGGTGTGCTGGCGGTCAACCGATGGCTGGTCAGCGGGGGAAAGTATTATTATGCAGGGTCTAATGGCCGGATAGCAAAGAATTGCTGGGTAGGCGACCGGTATGTGGATGCGAATGGAGTAATGCTGACGAATCAGTACCGGGAAGGGTATTACCTGGGGGCAAACGGCAGACTGCAGAATGTAGAACGGCTGTCCGGAAAATATATTATTGTCGGTGATTCACGAACGGTTCAGCTGGAGAGATTGTATTCAGGAATGACTTCGGATATTTCCTATTTATGTAAGTGGGGGGCGGGATATACCTGGCTTGACACAATAGCCTATCCTCAATTGGCAGCAACTCTTGAGCGGAATCAGAACAAGACAGTGGTTTTGACGCTGGGCTTTAACGATTTGGGCAATATCGATAAATATATCGCACTTTATCGCATGCTCAAAATCAGATATCCAAAAACTAAGTTTTATATGCTTTCGGTGAATCCGGTGGATGCGCAGGAGAGGTTTGATCAGTACGGGGCGGTGGAACGAAACCGGCTTATACAAGTGTTTAACTTGAAAATGAGACAGGCATTTCGCAGTAATTACCTGGATAGCTACAGCTATTTGATAAAAGTTGGATTTGCCACCTTAGACAGTGTGCATTATGATGATGCAACATGTAAGAAAATATATCAGTGGCTGATTCCCAGAATCAGAAAATAGAAATTAAAATGAAAAAGACAGCCGTCGCAGGCTGTTTTTTTCATTTTAATTTTAATGCAAAAATGCATTCTCCAGGCATAATTTACCCGTATGTTCATATATTGGATAAAAAGGGGGGAGGACATGCGTGAAGTACATGACGTATTCCGGGTGCTGGCGCCTCAGCTGCGGGGCCCGCTGGAAGAAGCGGGGCTGGACTGGGAGCGGCTGCAGGAAATACGGATACGGGTAAACTGCCCG
>JAHZHG010000020.1:12608-17816 GCA_019420425.1 Clostridiales bacterium | reverse complement strand
CCGATCTCTTCCGGGTCCAGGCTCTGTGCAACCTGTACTGCGGTAGCTACATCCGTGTACTCCTTGACCACATAATCCACGCCCTGTTCATCCAGATATTTGCTGGCTGCTTCCATGGTGCACTGTGCGTTGTTCTGGGAGGAATTGTAAAGGATGCATACCTTTTTGCCCTCCTCCAGCGGAGTGATGTCAAATGCGGTTTCCATGATCAGATCGGCCGGGATCGTATTGGAGGTACCAGTCGCCAGATTGTTTACCTTCTCCCAGTCGCTCATTATCTTAGAATATACCTGTTCAACTACGCTCATGAAAATAATCGGAATACCGCTGTCCATGCTCACTGCTGCCTGGGTAGGCGGAGTCAGCATCGGGACGATCAGGTCTACCTCTTCGTCCACAAATTTCTGCAGTCCGACGGACATTGCAGTGGCGTCTCCCGCGGCATCCACGAAGTCTACGTTAATCTTGTCTGCATAGCCCTTTTCCTCCAGTCTTGCCATAAAGGAATCGTGCATTTCGGTGGCATCTGCCATATCTACCAGCTGGATAAAACCAACGTTAATCTCTTCCTTTGTATTTACGGTGCCTTCGCTCTCTGCCAGGCATACGCTGCCCATCAGCGTGGAACCGGCCAGTGCGGCTGCCATCATTGCGGCTGCCATCGTTCTCTTTTTCATCATCTTTTTCCCTCCTGTAGTTTTTCACTTTAAAGTGACAAATTCACTATCTATTATTAAACTACTTTTCCTATTCTTTGTCAACCTTTATCGCGTCAAAGCAGCATAGAATTTTGGCGTATTTTTATAGACAAAGCGCTTTTTCTCTTTTATAATAACCATAATCCTATGTTTAAGAAAAGAGGCCGTAAAAATGAACGTTAATCCCTTAAAGGCTTACCCGCCTGTACAAATGTCACCCACCTGCTCGATGGAACGGCTCTGCTACGATGCATCGGGCAGCACCTACACGCTGAACCGCCTTACCGGCAAGGCCGGCCCGGGCGCTCCGCTCCACTCCCATCCCCACCGCCAGATCGACTACATCGTCTCCGGCAGAGGCGAATTTCAGGTAGGCGAGGAAAAAATGATCGTCTCCGCAGGGGACACCATCCAGATCGAGCCGGATATTCCCCATACGTTTACCCGGTTTGACGAAGACACCGTATTCCTGGAGTTCTTCACTCCGGTAAGGGAAGATTTTATTCCGGAATAATCTGCCACGGGAAAAAGGAAAACTGCCGTTGCGGAAATGGATTTCCTGCAGCGGCAGTTAAATTTGATGATTTTGCGACACCTCCTTTCCGTGGGCATATGTCATCTCCTTCGGCAGGCATACTGCGCATTTCCGTCGGGGTAACCATATTTTAATAAAATGTCTGCATGATAAAGCGGAATAATACGCCCGCCGAAGATTTCATGCATCGCCCGGACAGTCGCCGTATCATTCTTTTGGGAAAGCAGCGCAGCAATAACTACATTTGTATCAATGACTGCACAACATTCCATTTATGAACCTCCTCAAACGAGAGGCCGTGTACCTGCTTAGCTCTCGTCATAAGTGTCCGAAATGCTATTGGCAAATCTATGCCCAATGCTTCATAAATTTCTGTCACTTTCTGCTTTAGGAGCTTATCTGTGCAAAATTTTTGTCTGACTTCTGTCCAGGCTCAAATAATTACATTACTATCTTTATCAATAAGATACCACAAACCGCCTTTTTTTACGAATGCATGGTTTTCATCCACAACTTCTATATATGGTTCTGAGGCTCCATACGCAAATGCTATATCCCCTTCTGGATTTACACACATATATTCGTTCTCTTTTTTAACCAAACACCAGCCTGCTGGGACAAGGGAAATAGATGCACTGTCCCATTCTATCGGAGTTACAATCTCACCCATCATATTTATGACCCCACATTTTCCATTTTTCTCTACAATTGCCCGCCCACCGGAAATATAAACATCTGCATAATCCCACTCTGCCGGTACAACCAGTTCACCCGCAGTATTTATATACCCATATTTTTCATCCTTTTTTACACGCGTGTATTCCTCCCGACTGGGGAAATGGTTGATACTATCCCATTCTAACAATGTTTTCACTCCCTCTTCCGAAACACGCATGTAGGTTGTCTTTCCCTCTTTTTTTGCTTCTACACATCTGCCGCCGAGCATGGTTAAGTCATCCCACTCTGCTGCTACAACTACTTCGCCTCTGGTATTGATACATCCATACTTTCCATCCTTTTCCACTTTAGCCAGTCCATCTTTACCAAAGGTGTCCGCATTATCCCACTCTACTGGTACAACTACTTCCCCTCTGATGTTGATGTATCCATATTTTTCATCTTTACCCACAAGCAAAAGGCCATGAGAGAACACACGGCCTACACTATCCCATTCTATTGGCATCAGGATTGTTTTACCTATATTATTAATACATCTAGGATGCCCCCACCTTTTTACCATTGCCACGCCTTCATGAAATTCCAATGCCTCATCTAAATCTACCGGTGCAATCGCCTCTCCGTCATAATTTAAATATCCGTATTTTCCATCCTTTTCTACTATGGCTAAGCCTTCCGTATACAACTGTATACTGTCCCAAACAGCAGCACATATGATTTTACCTTCCGTATTTGCTACCCCCCATTTTCCATCCTGCTTTACATCTATCCAGCCTTCCTCAGAATCAAACATTCCTATTTCTTCAAATTGAGCCAGCACCTTTCCCTTTATGTCAATAAGGAAGCAACTATAGTAGTCATTAATTGTCCTATTATAAACTAATGCAATTCCTTTTTCTCGATCAATAGCCTTTACATACAGCGCTGTCCTCAGCAGAGCCTTAACGCCTACCGCATCCCAGTAGTTAAATGACTCCATTTTTGCTGCCTCGCTTACCGGCTCTCCCTGATTATCCAATACTACAAAATACCGTTCTCTATCTGCTCCCAGCAAATTTGTGATAATAAGCCTGTCCCAGACAATATTAAATTCGGTTCTCCATTCTCCATCGGTTATTTTCGATGCATACCTGTTATCAATTCCCATTTGATTTTTATTGCTGTAAAAATACACGGTAAGCCAATCATCCGGATATGATTCCTCGCCTCTGTCAATCACAAATCCATATCTATTCCTAAAGCGTTCATCTATTATTTTATCCTTTGTAAAAATACCCGTAGGCTCCTGTTCACCCTTGGATGAGATTACATAAATCTCGTATTCATCTTTCTTCTGGCCGCTTGCCAGTCCGATTGCATATCCTCCTTCAAAATAGCAGTCTGTATCGTTATCCATCAAAATGTCCGTGACAAAATACCCCTCTGCGTCTCCGCTGACAAACACTGTTCTTAAATCGCCGTTTTCTTCGTTATTAACCGTATAGCTGAATATTCCTTCCCCACAATATTTGATAGTATCCTCTTTTCCCTGCAAATTCGGCAAATTCTGTAACGGTACGACCCATTTTTCCTTGTTTTCATCATATATTCCATACATATCTACCGCTGTATCAAAATCTCCACCTACATTATGATGGAATGCGTATCCATCAACGCTTCTGAACACGACCTCATCCGCCGCCTTCACCTTAACATCCATGCAAAAGCTCATTGCAGAAGCTCCTGCGGCTATTATTGCCATACTCAATATTTTTTTCCACTCTCTCATTTTCTTCCTCCCTGTAGATGCTTGTCCTTCTATTTATATGTGACAATTGCCTGTTAATCGTAGGCCTACGACAAACAGGCAATTAAATATGGTGTGATAAATATATTATTTCGTTATCTCTGTATACGGATTCCCGTATGACTATTTTTACTTTTCAGCCTTCTCTTCATTACCAAGTACTTAACGTAATCGGAATATAGCCTTTTGCATACAGTGTGCTAAATGACCATGTTTCATCTACCCGCCAAGTCGATCGTTTATTTTTATTATAAGTTGTCTGATGTGTCACTTTTATCGTGCGAGCCGAGGAATTTACATCTGTAACCAGCATTACATGCTGTTCACCGCCTGACCGGTGAGTAACCACAGCATCGCCTTTTTTCAACATGGCATACGCCTGATACATCTTCCCGCTTCCATTGTTTTGACAAATTCTAACTGTATTGTTATTTGACGTTACACTGTAGTTTCCAACCTTTTTAATATAACTATTTCCCGGAAACATACTGCTTGTAGCCTTCAACGGGATTTTACTATTCACCAGCCTCCACGCCATGGATACTGCGCTGGAGCAATCGCTTCCCTTGTATGTTTTCTGTCCGGATGGCCCAACATATTTAAAGCCTTTTAGGCTGGCTTTAAATCCATTCAGATCCGTTCCTCTTGTGCTCTGAGAATATGGGATTCCATAATATGTAGTTCCAGCCTTCCAGGTTCCCGGGCCATTTTTTGACCCACTCCAATGAACAAAACTCTTGGAGGGTGTCCACGCAATCTGCGCCATGTCCTTCATATACTTTACTACAGCCTCACGTCTGGAATCCTCCTTTGATACCGGAGTGAGGTCGTAATATGCAGGCCCTCCCGTTTTGATCGACGTATCCCCTTTGGAAACCAGTTTTATCCGTATAGCTTCTGCACGGACTCCTCCGCCTACTGTCCCTGCCGGCGCCCCGTTCTTGGCCCAGCCAAGCCAGCCTCTTCCTGCCACATGTACCTGATAATAGATATCAAAATAATCCTTCAGCGAATCGCTTAATTTAATCTGTACGGCTTCGATCGCCTTTGCCTGACCGGTTGTTCCTGCCAGCTGGCCCGACCCTTTCCAGTCCTGCCATCCCTGTCCGGATACATGTACTAAATAATAGACACCGCTATAGCCAAAATAATCCTTCAGGTTAACAATAAGCCCTTCCAATCTTTTGGACTGGCCTGTTGTACCGGCTGTCACGCCCTCTTTTACCTCTCCCTTCCAGCCATCGGACTGGCAATGTACCTTATAGGTCAGCTTCGGTCTGGAAAGGGATGCGCTCCCGCCTCGCTGTACGGCCGCGCCTCTTTTTACCAGCTTTATCTGTACGGCCTCAACACGCATGGATAACCCTTCTGAGCCTGCCATTTCCCCGTTCTTGGCCCAGCCAAGCCAGCCTACCTTTTCTACGTGCACACGGTAATAAATGTCATACTGGCTGGCATACGAACCGGTCAGCTTAATTTTCAGCGCTTCTATCCGCCGGCTCTGCCCGGTC
>JAHZHG010000020.1:0-12598 GCA_019420425.1 Clostridiales bacterium | reverse complement strand
CACATGGGCGCAATAGCTGACCATGCTCTTCCCCTTGCTGTCCTTTAAATTAATGATAAGCCCTTCCAGCCTTTTGGACTGATTCTCTGTTCCCGCCGTCTTTCCGTCTTTTACTGTACTCTGCCATCCGTAGCCCTGCACATGCCCCTTGTAGCTGATACTCGGGACAGAGGCAGCATAGCTGTAATCTGCTTTAGCAAGCCAAAAGGATACGACAAACAACACGCCGAAAAATACTGCTTTCCATTTTTTTATCTTAAAGCTCAATTGCTCCATAACTTCTCCCGCCTTCTTTTCATTTATACGCCATAACCGACTTTCCACAAACAGTTTCTTATTTCACTTTTACTTTCTTTGCCGTACTCCAGCTTCCGTAATACGTCTTTCCGTCAATCTTCTTATACGCCCGGATCCGTACGTAGTAAACCTTATTTGAAGTCGCTCCGCCGGTATATGTATTTTTTGAAGAAGAAAGAAGGATAAACCGTCCGCTGGTAAAGCTGCTGCTCGGACTATACTCAACCTGATAACCGCTTATCCCAGCCTGTTTCGCCCAGATGGCCTTTAATTTACCCTTTGACGGGCTGATCAGCTGCGAAACCGCTACCCGTTTCGGCCGTACAATCACTGTACACTTTGCCGTTTTTCCACTGCCGTCCTTCGCCTTAGCCGTAATCACCGCTTTCCCCGGATACCTGGCAGTTACTTTTCCTGTGGAACTCACCGTCGCCACTTTCGTATTGCTGGAAGTCCATTTGCATTTGTCGGCCGTACCGCAGCTCTGAGCGAAAGCGTCCCGCCTACGGCGACCGCCTTGTTGCCTGAAATACTCAGGGAAGAGACCTTGTTCACCGGGCTAGGAGTAATACCGGTAACCGTAAATTCATATCGGCCTGTAGTGTTAGTATAATATGCTACAAAATAGATATAATATGTTCCAGCAGTCAGCTCTACTGCTCTTGACCCAGTCTTTGGAAACGTCTCACTCCCATCATAACGCTCAGAAAAAATATTTCCCCCATCTGCTTTATTTAAAATGCACTGGATTCTGGCTGCACGTGAAACAACTGTAATTGTTATTTTTTGAGATCTGGGCACCGTGATGCAATAAATATCTCTTTGATCGGTTTGCGATAGAAGCCCTTTTATTGTAGTGTTAGTATACACTTGCATTGCTTGAGTAAGCGCATTATTTGGCTCCTTCTCATTCGATTTTGCAGATATAAACTTTGCTCTAACCCGGTATGTACCTGCATTTCCCCTATGCGGGTAAACCTTAATCACATAGTTTCCCGCTTCAAGGGTAAAATCCATCCCATGTACAATTGGTTCTGAGTCACTGGAATAATACACATTTTTTTGGTAAAACCTTCCTGTCTGCTCGGCATTCCATACTTCTACGTAAGCATCCCGGATGCTTCTTCCCTCGTAATCGATATGCAGAAATCCTGCGCTTGTGAGCCTGACCTTATAATAATTGATCCCGTCGCTGTTGGATATTGACCCACTTTTCCAAACATTATCCGTAGCCAGAGTATACTCATTATACAGCGCCGCCTTTGCCCTCACCGGTGAAAACACCGCCAGCATACATACCGCCGCCATAATGAAAAACATTCGTTGAAGCCAATTTGTTTTTGATGATTTCATAAACATTCCCCTTTTCCATTCACATTTATCTTTGTCTCTCTGAAAATTTGCATCCGCCTTTATTTCTTCTTTTCCTCTTTCCCTCCTTCTTTAAATCAGCACCTGCCAAAAAGAATACAGGTTCTTCAGGTATAAATACAACCTCATCTTGTATTAATAATAACTTAAACTTCTATAAAAAACAAGTTAAACTTGTAAAATATACAAAAAGGAGTTGTATATGAATCGAATCCGACAACTGAGAGAAGAAAAACATATCACGCAGGTTCGTCTCAGCATTGAATTGGAGGTCTCTCAGGAAACCATCAGCGCTTATGAAAAGGGAAAATATTGTCCCAGCGTACGATCTCTGCTCAAGCTTCGTGATATTTTAGATGCGAATATTGATTACATTTTGGGGCTGTCTGACATGCGTCATGATACTATCCCCGTACAGGAGCTAAGAAAAGATGAATTAGAAATGCTTCGGAATTACCGTCGGCTTAGCGCAACCGGCCGTGAAAAAATCAAGTCTTATATGGACGGGTATCTGGACTGCCTGGACGAACAGGCTTCGGATAAGCTTAAATAAAACAAAACCACTGGCAAAAGCCGGGTGCCCATAAGACAGTAACCCCAAAATACTGAAATACAGGCGGCTGTCAGACAGGAGCGCCAAGAAAAGAAAAGGTGCTGGATTTAATTTATGTTAAGTCCAGTACCTTTTTTGCTCGTCAAAGCCTAACCTTTCGGACACGTTGTCCCAAAACCGGGTTTGGGGAGGCTCCCCACCAAGCATTTTTACTGGGACAGCGGCGCTGTAAAAACCACAGGTGTTATACACTTGCTCTGCTTGCCGGTAGGGCATTCCCCCAAGTGATATGAAAAACGTCTTCTGTTTTTGCCATTTTTAACCCTTAGCCGTTGTCCTTTGGATTTTGCTCTAATAGCAGTTGATATTCTTTATATCCCTGTTCTGTCAAACACGGAATAATAATGCTCCAAACACATTTGGGAATGGAAAACTCTTGCTCTGCTTTTGGTGTTTGGTAAAAATCCGGCAAGCCATATACCATAATGGTCATAATAACTCTTATGATTTTGTCGTATTCCTGCAAAAAGTCTTTTTTCAGTATTCCACTGGTAACAAAATTTTGAAATGATTTTGTAAAGACATCGCTTAAATCGTTCAAAACGGATACTTGCATTTCATAAATTGCCGGGCACAGCTGGGCCAACTGCTTATAATATCGATAATAATAGGGACGCCTGTCTCTTTGCGTTGTAGTTCGTCTAAGTAACTCATCCAGATCGCCCAGGGAGCATAGCAATTCTGGCTTTTGGTAATGCTGATGATCTTCGAGCAAAATCGCTTCAATCAAATCTTCCTTCTTTTTGTAATGGTAGGTCAAATTGCCAACGCTAATATTCAAAGCTGCGGCAATATCACGCATTGATGTATCGTGAAATCCTTTTTTGATGAATAAACGCTTTGCTGTATCCATAATTTCCTGTTTAATGTTTTGTTTCATCTATTTAGTTCTCCCCGTGCTGTTTCTCCTTGCCGCCATTTTGGCCTTATTGACATTCTAGCTCAGCTGTGCTAAAATGTCAAATTAGTACAATAGTACTAAAATAGTCTGAAAGGGGAATAACTCACATGAAGAACTTACCGTCAACGCAGGAGGAAAATCCTCTTGCAAACGGAGCAATCGGGAGATTGATTGCCAAATTTGCAATTCCCGCCATTATAGGCGGATTAATCAGTGCCGCGTACAATATTGTAGACCAAATATTTATTGGTCAAAGCGTCGGCCTGTTAGGAAACGCCGCTACAAATGTGGCGTTCCCTCTTGTTACCATTTCCAATTCGCTGGCGCTGCTGTTTGGCGTGGGAAGTGCCTCATGCTTTAGCCTGGAGTTGGGAAATGACCAAAAGGACAAAGCTACACAAGTCTATGGAAATGGGTTGACCTTTCTTCTGATTTGCGGCTTCGCGCTCTTTGCGCTTGTTTTAGCCTTTTTAGAGCCGCTTTTGTTGGCATTTGGAGCAACGGAGGAAGTATTGCCTTACGCTCTGATATATACCGGGATTACAACCTTTGGTATTCCGTTTTCCATGCTGAGCATCGGCGGCGGGCATTTAATCCGGGCTGATGGAAGTCCTACTTATGCAATGCTTGCCACGGCTTCAGGCGCGATCCTAAATTGCGTTTTAGATCCGCTTTTCATTTTTGCATTTGATCTCGGAATTGCCGGAGCCGCCTATGCAACAGTAACTGGGCAAGTTATTTCGGCCCTGTTGGTTCTGTATTATGTGAAAAAAAAATTTAAGACCACAAAGTTGGAACGCAGGCATTTTCGCCCGTCATTTGAAAGAATGAAGACACTCGCTTCTCTCGGTGCAGCGTCGTGCTTTAATCAGCTTGCCATGAGTGCGGTTCAGATCACGCTGAATAACACCTTGCGCAATTATGGCGAGTTATCCATTTATGGCAGTGATATTCCCCTGGCCTGCGTAGGCGTGATTTCAAAGGTCAATGTTCTGTTTATGGCATTTGTTTTAGGAATTGCTCAAGGCTGCCAACCTATTTGGGGATTTAACTACGGAGCCAAAAACTACTCACGAGTGCAGGAAACATACAAAAAAGCAGCGATTACAGTTACAGCTGTTTGTGTCATATCATTTTTGTGTTTTCAGCTATTCCCGCGTCAAATTGTTCGTATTTTTGGTACAGGCAGCGAATTGTACTTTGCGTTCGCAGAAAAGTATTTCCGCATTTATCTTTTCTTTACATTTGTGAACGGAATACAACCACTTACCTCTAATTTCTTTACATCGATTGGCAAGGCAAAATTGGGGATTGTTATGTCCTTGACGCGGCAAATCGTTTTTTTGCTTCCCCTGATTTTAATTCTTCCGATGTTTTATGGAATTGACGGTGTGATGTACGCCGGGCCGATTGCAGATGCCGCCGCAGTCATTTTAGCCGCTTATTTTGCTTTGCGTGAAATGAAGAATATGAAAGCATTAAAAATTCAAGGTGGGAATTAAAATGACAAGAAAAGACGCGATTATGTATTAGCGATACGATGGCTTCTCACGCTTATTGAAGAGCCAAACGGGCGCACAACTATACGGAACTGGACGAACTGACGCCCTGCGCGCTGAGGGAACTGGTAAAGGCCGTCTACATTGAGGCCCCGGCTCAGCCGCCAGTCCCCTTTTGCCTCAACGGTATTTGTTTACGATTGCCTTCATCTCAGCCAGTTTCTCCTCCATGTCCTTTACCAGCTTGAACTGGGTTCTGGCGCGGTCCAGGTTGTGGCCTTCGCGGTGGATCTTGAAGTAATGATCGCCCTCCAGGTAGTCGGCCAGGAACCGCATACCGCACTCGAAGGTCATCATCCTGGCGCCGGTGGACAGCTGGTCCATCTCTGCGTCTGTAAGGGCGCCTCCGCAGCCCTCGATAAATCCCCTGGTGTACAGCTCATACAGCGCAAGATCACAGGATACCTTGGACAGGTCGGGCTCATCCTCGGCTCCTGTGCTGGCGCCGAAGCGAATGGAATCGCCAAAGTCGTTTACCGCCAGACCCGGCATTACGGTATCCAGATCTACGACGCAGATTCCTCTGCCAGTCTGGTTATCGATCAGGATGTTGTTCAGCTTGGTGTCGTTGTGGGTAACTCTGATGGGCAGCTCGCCGCGGGCCTCCAGATCGCACAGCGTGTGAGCGAAGTCCTCCCGCTCCAGGACAAAGCGGATCTCCTCCTGCACGCTGGCGGCACGGCCGCAGGCGTCTGCCTCCACCGCCCGTTTAAATGCGGCAAACCGTTTCACCGTATTGTGGAAATCCGGAATAGTCTCATGGAGACTCTTCGCCGGATAGTCCGACAGCATCCGTTGAAAATGGCCGAAGGAAAGGGCGCTCTGGTAAAAATCATCCGGGCGCTCTACCTGCTCGTAGCTGGTGGTTCCCTCTACAAAAAGATATACCCTCCAGTATTCCCCTTCGCTGTCTAGGTAATACGGCTTTCCGTCCCGGGCAGGCACAATGTTGAGTGTTTCCCTCTCGGGATTGCCTCCCGCGGCGATGATTTTCTTTTTCAGCCATTCCGTCACGTTCATGATGTTTTCCATCAGCTCCACGGGATGGGTAAAAATGCTCTTATTCATCCTCTGCAGGATGTACCGTCTGATTCCATCCGGCGTCTGACAGGTCAGCCGGAAGGTATCATTGATATGACCGTTTCCATAAGGCTCTGCCTGCGTCGGCCCTTCCGTGAGCTGAAAACAGCCGGCTATTTCTTCGATATATTTCCTGTTTTCCACTTATACTTCCTCCCAAAGTTTCTCCGGATATTTCCCTTCATCCTTCATCTTCTGTATGGCCGCTGCAACCACCGGCTTATCCTCCGGAAAGCAACGCCGTACCCTCTCTTTGCATAGGACAGCGCCTCTGCCTTGCCCACCTGAAGCATCCCCGTTTTCCCTGCGTTCGATTCGGATACGATTCTCAGGCTCACCCTCCAGCTTCAACGGGAAAACCGTTTGTCTGTTTGGCCAAACAGCTGATTTGCATATGCTCATTTTACCTCATTTTCATTAACGTTTCTTTACACGATTTTCTGTTTTGTTTATGCCAATAGCAGCTTTTATTTTTACTATTTGTTGTGTTCTGATCTGGCTTTAATCGAGGCTGCATATTCCGAAGGCGTCATTCCTGTAATTTTTTTGAACTGCCTGGAAAAATAATGGATGGAGGAATAACCGAGGAATTCGGATATCTGGGTAAAATTCTGGTTTTCCTCACGGATAAGCTGCTTGGCATATTCGATTTTCATCTGACTGAAAAAGTCGATTACCCCACAGTGATTCTGCTCCCGGAACAGCTTTTGCAGCTGGGAGCGTCCGATCAAGTTTTGCCGGCAGATATCCTCTACGGTCACATAACTGCGGATATTTTCCTCCAGGTATTCCAGTATCTGATTGTAAATGGCCGGCTCCTCACCGGTACCCGCCCAGACCTTTACCGGGGCCTTTGCCGGCTTGGGAAGGCTCCGCCGGATTATGGTAAGCAGCAGACTCTCCAGATAAATCCGGATAAACTGCTCGGATCCGAAATATGCATCCTTGCGCTTCTCCATCTTTTCCAGATAGGGATCGTCCAGGGGGGATTGAATACAGCGTCTTGCCTCGGAAATAATCAGTCCCAGAAGCTCTCTCTCCCGTTTTGTGGTCTCCACGATCCGCCCCTCAAAAAACTGCATGGCCGGGGAATGGCATTCAAAAGATACCACTGCCACATTGGGGGCAATCTCCCCGTTGGCCACCAGATCATGAAATTCATTCGGTTTGTGAAAAATCATCTGGCCGCTCCTCAGCGTACGGCCCTGAACACTGACTTCCCCCTTATCCACGCACTGAAATTCCCAGAAATCATGGGACTCTCCGGCGAAGTGGAAATCCTTCATGTATTCAAAATAATGTATCGTGACGATTTTTTCTATATGCAGCTCTTCTTTTAAAACAATTCCTTCATATACCATTTATCTCCCCCATTTGTTACCACGCTATTCCCGGATTTCCTCCCACCGGGTTTCTCCCGGCTCCTGCGCTCATTATAACTTATTTTCCCCAAAAACAGTTTACACAACCAGACAGATTTTTTGTCCTATCGGACAGGTTTTCCCGCAAAACAGAGTTGACATTCTCCTCCTTCTGTGTTTTAATGAAAAAAACCGATGAAGCGGAAGTAAAACTGTCAGCAGAATATGCGTGCGCACACACAGAGAGCCGGGGTTGGTGGAAGCCCGGCGGCAGCGGGACAGACAAATGGGCCGCAGAGGGTATGGTGAACGGAGCTTCCCGTTTCCGATAAGCCATGACGGTACTCCCCGTTATCGGAGAGGAATGTGACCGCATTCCATTGAGGGAGTGTCCGAGGAAGGACACTAAACAAGGTGGCACCGCAGGCATAACCAGCCTGTCCTTGATGTATTTCAGGGACAGGCTTTTTTTGTACCTTTCGGCAGCCGCAAAGCCTTCCCTGGCAGGCGTAATCGCACAACCAATCACCAATTATTTATCACAGGGAGGACACCAAAATGAAAAAATTCAGAACATTAACCGCAGCAGGAATGACCGCACTCACCGTCGCAGCAGCAGCTCTGCCCCTGCAGACCGCGCTGGCCCAGGAGCAGACCTACGAGGTAGCCTTTGTCCAGCTGGTGGACAACGATGCCTTCACCGAAATGATCACTGCGTTTGAGGATGAAATGCGCAGTCTCGGCTATGGTGAGGACGTAATGACCTTTGACATCAAAAACGCCCAGGGAGACATGGCAACGCTGAACTCTATCTGTGCCGAGTTAAAGAGCGCTGACTATGACCTGATTGTCCCCATCGTAACCCCTGCCGCCCAGGCCGTGGTCAATCAGGGACTTGACACCCCCGCAGTCTTTATCTCTGTAACCAGCCCCGTAGGCGCAGGCATCATGACCACCATGGAAGAGCCGGATAAGAACGCCACCGGCACCTCCAACGTTGTTCCCGTGGACGAGATTTTCAAGCTGGCAAAGGAACTGACCCCGGATATGGAAAATATCGGAATCCTCTACTGCACCGGAGAAACCAATGCCGTTTTGACTGTAGAAAAGGCAAAGGAATACCTGGACGGAGAGGGTATTTCCTATGAAGAGGCAACCGTAGCCAATTCCTCTGAGGTACAGCAGGCAGCCGCTTCCCTGGCAAAGGATGTGGACGCGATCTATGTGCCCATCGACAGTACGGTTCAGTCCGCAATGCCCCAGGTAGTAGAGGCGGCCACGAAAAACGGAATCCCGGTATACGGCAGCGATCCGGTTATGGTAGCTTCCGGAGCGCTGGCCTGTGTCAGCGTTTCCAACACACAGCTGGGCCAGCGCTCCGCACAGATGGCGGACGAAATCCTGAAGGGCGCCGATGTGTCTGCGGTACCGGCAGAAGCTCTTACCGAATTTCAGTATGTGGTAGGAAAGGCTGCCGCCGATGCTCTGGAGCTGGCCATTCCGGAGGGCGAAAATATAATCGTACTGGGTGAATAAGGATGAGCTTTTATATTGATTCTGCGATCCTGGGCCTGGAATATGGATTCCTGGCCCTGGGCGTATACATTACCTTCCGGGTACTGAATATCCCGGACCTGACGGTGGACGGCAGCTTTACTCTGGGAATGGCCGTTTCGGCGGTAATCGCCGCAGCGGGCCATCCGTGGCTGGCTCTTCTGGCTGCGATACTTGTCGGAGCCGCGGCAGGTACAGTCACCGGATTTTTGCAGACAAAGGCCGGCATCCATCCGATCCTGGCCGGCATTTTGACCATGAGCGGCCTTTACACGGTGAACATCACCGTACTGGGCGGCCCGAATGTATCCCTGCTGAATGCGCAAAAAATCTTTCAGCTTCCGGAGAGTATGACCGGCGGCCTTTCCACCGATACCGTAAAGGTAATCCTGCTGCTGCTGATCTGCGCCGTATGTATTGCAGCTCTTGCCCTGTTTTTCAAAACTGTGCTTGGGCTGTGTATCCGCGCGGCCGGCAACAATGAAAGCATGGTTAAGGCTTCCTCTATCAATACGGTGCTGACGCGCATTACCGCCATTGCCCTGGCCAACGGCATGGTGGCCCTCTCCGGCGGTATTCTGGCCCAGTATCAGGGCTTTGCCGATGTCAATTCCGGCAACGGCATGATCGTCATCGGCCTGGCCTCGGTCATTATCGGCGAGGTCATCACCGGGCGCCGCTCCCTGACCGTCGGACTGATTTCTGCGGTAATCGGTTCCGTGATCTACCGGCTCCTGATTGCCATTGCCCTGGAGACCGACCTGCTTTCGTCCAACGGACTGAAGCTGGTGTCCGCTGTGATTGTAGCGTTTACCCTTTCTATTCCGAAAATAAAAGAAGCTCTCGCAGAGCGCCGGACGAGAAAGGAGGCCATGAAGGATGCTTGAACTGAAGAAGCTGGAAAAAACCTTTCTGAAAGGCTCCCCTGATGCGCACAAGGCGCTGGATAGGCTGGATTTTACCCTGAAGGACGGGGAATTTGTCACGGTTATCGGCTCAAACGGGGCAGGAAAGACTACGCTGTTCAATGCGATTGCCGGCAGCTTTTACTGTGAGCGCGGGCAGATCCTCCTGGACGGGGAAAATATCACGTATCAGCCGGAGCATAAGCGTGCCTCCAGAATCTCCCGGATCTTCCAGGATCCGATGAAGGGGACCGCGCCCGAGCTGACCATAGAGGAAAATCTCGGCCTGGCCTACGCCCGCTCCACCCAAAAGCGGCTGTATTCCCGGGCGCTGACAAAGAAAAACCTGGGCTTTTTCCGCGAGCAGCTCTCCCGGCTGGACATGGGGCTGGAGGATCGGATGCAGACCAAAATCGGCCTGCTCTCCGGAGGACAGCGCCAGGCCGTCACTCTGCTCATGAGTACCATTGTTACGCCACGCCTGCTGCTGCTGGACGAGCACACCGCCGCCCTTGATCCGGTGACTGCGGAAAAGGTGCTGTCTATCACCGAAGAAACCGTGCGGGAAAGCCGCATCTCCACCCTGATGATCACCCACAACATCAGCTCGGCCCTGGCCCTGGGAACACGGACGGTCATGCTGGAGGGCGGCAATATCGTTCTGGATCTGACCGGTCAGGAGCGGGAAAATCTCGACGTGCAGGGGCTGATGAAGCTGTATCGGGAAAAATGCAGTAAAGAACTGGATAACGATCGGATGCTGCTCTGAGCGGCCCGCAATATACAGGCCGACTCCTCCCCGCAAAGGAAGGAAGCCGGCCTGTACTGCTTTCTGTTCAGTTAAAATTCAAATAAACCGTATGCCTGATCCGCCGTATAGTTATTATACAGGATATTTGCAACGCCCTGCGCATACTCGTCAAGCATACCTAGGGAAATGCCCAGCGCCGTCCTTAATGCTTTCTGGGTAGGGACGGTTTCTTCTGTATAAAGGAATATCTGATATCCCATGCCTCCGCGGTCATAATTCATGTAGAAGCTTCCAAGACGCAGCTTGTTGTTTATCCTGGTGAAGAAAACCGCCATCTCCCCGCGCACGTCCTCTCCTGCCACCACATCATAATCTGCCTGAAGTTCTGCACCGTCGTCATATATCCAGATCCACACGGTACAGGAGGAAAATGTCTCATCCATATTAAAATCCAATGTAAAATAGTCGTTTTCCTCGTCATAGGTGTAGGTATACTCCTGGCTGTCTAAAAATGCCTTGACTGCCTGAGCATTCACCGTCTTTCTTGCCTCTGCCTCCGGATCCGCTTCCGATGCCTGATCCAGATTTTCCATTATCTCAGACTCCAGCTCCGCTTCTGTCGCCGGGGCCGCCGAATCCATTGCCAATACCGTCCCCGGCATTCCAAATACAAGCGTCACACAGGTCAGCACACCCAGCAGCTTCTTCATCTTCTTCATTTTTTCCTCCTTCAATCGTTTGTTTTTCCTTAATTTACATATATTTAATGATAGCATTCTTCAACTTTATATGCAATGATTTATATGACCCTGAATATATCTGAATTTATCCAAACGAATTTGACATGCTTTTTCTTCTATGCTTTAATAAAATAGAGAGCCCAAGACAAGCCTGCCCGCAAGCATCCGGGAATCGCAAACGCCGTACATAAGATAGGGCAGGAGTTTATGTTCAGGAGGAAGCAATGAAAAAAATCCTGCGTATATTTATTTTTCCGCTTTTATTCGTTAGCCTTATGTCCATCGCACGGGCTGCGGGGGCGGACGGCCTGCCTGGAGTCCTGTCTCTGGGCAGCTGCCAGCTCTACAATGGCATCACCTATGTAACCGCTCCCCTAGGCGAAGGCGATGTTGTCCTGGAGCTGATGGTGCCGGCATCAGACCCGGAATGGGAATATCTTGCCGCTGAAAACAGCCCATTTCTTTTTTTCATTGCAGATAATTACGTGTATTATATCGCCAATCAGGGAAGCGCGGATATAGAGCACCATATGTACCGCCGTCCGCTCGATGGCGGGGAACCTCAGCTTGTCTGGGAAAACCTTCCTCTGGAGCACGGGGCGTATTACTATGACGGTTACCTCTACTCATACTCCGCCTATCCCCGATATTACCTGGAACGCCTGAATGTACATACCCTGCAGAAGGAAACTCTCCTTGAGGATTGCTGTCTGATTTTCGGCTATGATTCTTCTTCCCTTTATTTCCAGCGCAGCAGACATACCGACACCAGCCTCATTGATACGGAATTCTTGGGCTATTATCAGCTCAATCTGCAAGATCTGTCCGTGGTGAAAACAGCCCTGGATGGCAACGCCTCCATCTCAGCCCTGCAGTGTCCGGGAAATATTTATGTGTACGTAAAGTATACGAAGGAATCCGGCTTTAAACTATGCCTGGCCCCCAGTGACTTTAATCGGGAACTGGAGCTGGCAGATACCTCCCGGTACGTTTCCAACCGCTCCGGCAGAAATGCGATTGCCTACATCGACGAGGCGGGCCATACGCTCTGCACCTTTGATCTGGATACCGGCAAAAAAAAGGTCCTAAAGACACTGGCTGCGGACGGCGACGGCTATTTTTCCGGTATTTTTGCCTATTTTAACGGAAATGTATATTATTGGGTCTGCCACGATTCCAGCTATAGCTATTTCCGCGTTCCGGAGGACCGGGCTCTCGTTTATCTGAACGGCGAAGAGATCACGTTCGGCACCGAGCCTGTTGTCGAGAATGAACAGCTGCTCGTTCCCGTGCAGGAGCTTGCCCAGGCAATGGGGGACAGCCTGTACTGGAATGAAAGCATCCAGTCCGCTATGATTCCACATGGAGAATATGCCCTGATCCTGTCCTCAGGCAGTGAAACGCTGATTCTTGCTGACGAAAACAGTGTGGTTAACTGGGAAAGATCCCCTCTCGGAGGTCCCGCC
>JAHZHG010000002.1:10582-39975 GCA_019420425.1 Clostridiales bacterium | reverse complement strand
GCCGTGTCTTGCAGGGCATACGCTGCCGCTCGGGGCGTCCGGGAATCCAATATATAAGATAAAACGAAAAGGAGCCCCCCAATTTGCAGAATAAACACGCTGAAAAAAGCCAGATCACAAGGAAAAATCATATCCTGGAACTGATAAACAAGAACGGTTACGTAAAAGTCTCCGATCTGAGCGCCACCCTGAATGCATCCGCAGTTACTATCCGCAAGGATCTGGAAAAGATGGAATCAGAGGGACTGCTGGTCAGGACGCATGGCGGAGCAAAGGGAATCGAATCTGTACGCTATGAGAACCATCAGCAGGAAAAACAGGCAATCGCAGCAGCGGCGGCCGCCCTGGTAAACGACGGAGATTTCATTTTTATCAATTCCGGCTCCACCTGCCTGTACGTATGCGAAGCCCTGAAGGCCAAAAAGAATCTCACGGTAGTCACCAATTCCGTACAGATCCTGACCTGCCTGATTGGCTGCGCTTCAATTACCACATTCTTTCTGGGCGGGAAGGTTGACACAGATATGCAGATTACGACGGGAGACGACGCTGCGGAGCAGCTTTCACGATATGTGGCGGACAAGGTATTTTTGGGAATGGATGGCGTAGACGCCGCTATGGGAGCGACTACCTACAACCATACAGAGGAGGCCATCATGCGCCAGATGCTTCAGCAGGCTAAGGAGAAAATCCTCATCGCGGATCACTCAAAAATCGGCCGCGTTACCTTTGCACGCATTGCGGCACTCACGGAATTTGATACGCTCATCACCAACCGGACAGAGGAAAACGCCGTAGAGCTCGCCAAAATACGCGCCATGGGAATGGAGGTAATATGCACAGAATAAAATAAAAAAGAAGCGAAGGGAGCCTGTTCAGCATCCCTCCGCTTCTGCATTATTGATGTATTCCTGCAGCCGCCCAAACGCATTTTTGTAAATCAGCCCCAGCAGCTTGTCCGTCCGCCGCAGGGCCAGCTGAAGCTGCTCCGGGGTGAGCAGGCCGTCCCGCTGGGCGTCTGCCAGCTCGTCCAGGTCCACGACCCGTACAGAGCCGTCGGGATAGACAATCACATCCACCAGAAGATCGGTAAACACATACGCATCCTCCGCGGCGTTCCAGGTATAATCAATAATGTCACAGTACCAGCTGATCAGCTGGCCGTCATGGTCATAGAATTTGCTCACCTTGAAACCGCGCTCAAGAAAGTAGCAGGAGTAACCGTGGTGCAGCGTTTTCTTTGGCTTCAGGGTGTTCCAGCGGGTAATTATTACTTCCTTGTCCCGGTACAGGAGAACATCGTCTTTTAACAGGATGCATTCCTCCGGGATAATCCGTTTGCGGTACATCTTCGGCTGATCCATAACCTTCCCCCTGACATATGTTAAGTGTTACTATCATAGCACAGGCCTTACTACTTTGCCAGCCTTTTGCGGGAAAACGGAAAAATTTTATAGAAGAAAGGATATTTTAGTATAGAAATCCTGAACATTCCCTGTATAATAGAATTAAGCTGGAATTTTGTGGCCGGCAGGCTGAAAATGAACAAATGGAGGATGGATCATGAAAGAGAAAATGCTGGACTATTTTGAAAAGGTATACGGTGACACCAAGGACGCAGAAGTGTTCTTTGCGCCGGGCCGGGTAAATTTGATCGGTGAACACACCGATTATAACGGCGGTCATGTATTCCCCTGTGCGTTGACGATTGGAACCTATGCGGCGGTCAGAAAGAGAAACGACGATAAGCTGCGTTTTTATTCGGAGAATTTTTCCCGGCTGGGTGTGCTGGAATCCAGCATTATCGACATCAAGCCGGAAAAGGAAGCCGGCTGGACAAACTATCCCAAGGGAGTGATCTGGGCGTTTGCACAGCGCGGCATGGTGATTGACAAGGGCATGGACATCGTGCTGTTCGGCAATATCCCCAATGGCTCCGGCCTCTCATCCTCTGCATCCGTGGAGGTGCTCACCGGATATATCTTAAAGAGCCTCTACGGATTTGACGTGACGAATCAGGATCTGGCGCTGATCGGCCAGTATTCCGAACGGAATTTTAACGGCGTAAACTGCGGAATTATGGATCAGTTTGCCATCGCCATGGGGAAAGCAGACCATGCAATCTTCCTGGACACGGCCACCCTGGATTACACCTACGCTCCGATCAGGCTGGAGGGCGCAAAGATCGTTATTGCGTGCAGCAACAAAAAGCGCGGCCTGGCCGATTCCAAATACAACGAGCGCAGAAGCGAATGTGAAACCGCTCTTGCCGAGCTGCAAAGGGTCTGCAACATCCGCACTCTGGGGGAACTGACTGAGGAGGCCTTCGAGACGGTAAAGGATGCCATCAAGGATCCGGTGCGCGTAAAGCGTGCCCGCCATGCCGTTTATGAAAACCAGAGAACCGTAAAGGCAGTAAAAGCCCTTCAGGATAATGAGATCGAGCTGTTCGGCGAGCTGATGAACGCATCCCACGTATCCCTGAGGGATGACTACGAGGTGACCGGAATCGAGCTGGATACCCTGGCGGAAGAGGCGTGGAAGGTAGACGGAGTAATCGGCTCCCGCATGACCGGCGCAGGCTTTGGCGGCTGCACCGTCAGCATCGTGAAGGACGGAGCCATCGATTCCTTTATCGCTCAGGTGGGCAGGGCATACAAAGAAAAGATTGGATACGCAGCTGACTTCTATGTAGTAGAGATCGGCGACGGCCCGCAGAAGCTTTCATAGGCCGGGTATACCGCTATTCCGCAGGGGGCGGCGGCTTTCATACAAAAATCCCTGTACTTATCGATTAGGAGGAGATAGATAACCATGATTCAGGAATTAATAGCAAAGCTGGTCTGCTATGGACTGGCCACAGGACTGATTGAAAAAGAGGATACCGTATACACAGCCAACGCGCTGATTGAGCTGCTGGGGATCGATACCCTGGAGGACGCTACACTGGAAACGGTGCGCAGCTTTGACGGCAGCACAGAGGTCGTGGGCGAGCTGGAATCCATTCTCTCCGGTATCTGCGACTATGCATACGAGCACGGCCTGATGGAGGAGAATACCGTAGGCTACCGCGACCTGTTTGACACCAAGGTAATGAGCCGCCTTGTCGCCCGCCCGTCGGCGGTAATCCGCAGATTCCACGAGCTATATGAGGAGGACCCCAGGAAAGCCACCGATTTTTACTACAAATTCAGCCAGGATACCGACTACATCCGCCGATACCGCATTGCCAGGGACAAAAAATGGGTTGCGCCCACACCCTATGGCGATCTGGATATCACCATCAACCTGTCCAAGCCGGAAAAAGACCCGAAGGCCATCGCAGCCGCCAAGCTGGCCAAGCAGACCTCCTACCCGAAATGTCTGCTCTGTGTGGAAAACGAGGGCTACGCCGGAAGAATCAACCATCCGGCCAGACAAAATCACCGGATTATCCCGGTAACGATCAATAACAGCCGCTGGGGCTTCCAGTACTCCCCGTACGTATATTATAATGAGCACTGCATCGTGTTCAATTCTCAGCATGTGCCGATGAAGATCGAGCGGGCGACCTTTGCCAAGCTGTTTGACTTTGTAAAGCAGTTCCCCCACTACTTTGTAGGCTCCAACGCAGACCTGCCCATCGTAGGCGGCTCCATCCTGAGCCACGACCATTTCCAGGGCGGAAACTATGAGTTCGCCATGGCCAAGGCGCCGATTGAGCGGGAGGTTTCCTTCGCAGGATTTGAAGAGGTAAAGGCAGGCATTGTGAAATGGCCGATGTCCGTTATCCGCATCAGCGGCCCGGACACTGACCGTCTGATTGAGCTGGCGGACCGGATCCTGCTGGCATGGAGAGGCTACACCGACGAGGCGGCATTCATCTTTGCAGAGACCGACGGCGAGCCGCACAACACCATCACCCCGATTGCGAGAAAACGCGGAGACCTCTTTGAACTGGATCTGGTGCTGAGAAACAATATCACCACAGACGAGCATCCCCTGGGCGTATATCATCCCCATGCCGAGCTGCATCACATTAAAAAAGAAAACATCGGCCTGATCGAGGTAATGGGCCTGGCCGTACTTCCCGCCCGCTTAAAGGACGAGATCGCCGGACTGTGCCGCGCCATTGTAGCGGGAGAGGATCTCCGCGCAGACGAGACGCTGGAAAAGCATGCAGACTGGGTGGACGAGCTGAAAGAAAAATACACCGATATTCACGCAGACAATGTAGAAAAAATCCTTCAGGATGAAATCGGCATTGTATTCATGAAGGTGCTGGAGCACGCCGGCGTATATAAGTGCACGGAAGAGGGAAGAGCTGCATTTATGCGGTTTATTGAAAGCCTGAATTAGTTTTCCTGCCGATTCCCGTCCCCTTTGCCTTTGAAGGTAAAGGGGACGGTTTATCGTTTTTTAAAGATATTTCTTGTGCAGGTGTCAAACAGGAGACCGTATAATGCGCTGCTTAATAGCTGTGTGTACATGGAAACGGTGAGAATAACGGCGATCACCTTTCACGGCAAGAGCTGTGGAGCTTCGGCTTAGATAAAGGACATTATCTGCACGGTAATTATGGTTGAGCATACCATGATGATAAAGCGGCATACTGTCATTGAGATAGTTTATTAAGACAGAGGGAAGCAGGAGCAGGATGGCAGGAATAAAAGCACATGCCGTGACCGTTCCGTAAAGCGCGGAGCAGCCGGTCAGATTCAATAAATACAGCGGTAATGCAAAGCGTACAGTCACATTGTCAAAAAGAGAAATATTAGATACCCGGACGCCCTGAACGACAGCGTTTGCTCTCCAAGATACGGTGGATTTTGTGCCTTTTACTTTCCAGCGGACAAGTAAGTCTGCCCGTAAACGCAGTGTGCCCAGGAAAGAAAATGACAGAAAGCTTATAGATAAGGACACTGAAAAAGCCTGATTCTTTAAAATAAGAATTGGGCATTTTTCAATATTTAGAGTATAATAAAAATAAGAGAACGGGGAGCTTTAAAAGCCCACGTTTTGCGCAGTTAGATAAATGATTGATTCAAGATATTTTTGAGATATGGGAGGTGCAAAAATGGATTTGAATACCGTGCGATCTATTTGTACAATTGGAGAAACTGTAGCAGTTGAATTTAAACGCTGCGGCAATGGAATCGAATCAGACACCTATGAAACGGTATGTTCCTTTTTGAACCGCTTTGGTGGGGACATTTTCATGGGAGTGCTAGATAATGGTACGGTTTTAGGCGTGCCGGAAAAAGCAGCTCCTGATATGGTGAAGAATTTCATTAAAGCGGTGAGTAATCCGTTGCTGTTTTCGCCTACGGTTTATCTTGCACCTGAAATTATTAAATACGATGAAAAACGTACCATTATTCATGTGCATATCCCGCCGAGTGCAGAAGTTCATAGTTATAAAAAAGTTATTTATGACCGTGTGGATGATGCCGATGTGAAGGTGACAGCTACTGGCGCGATTGCACAGATGTATATTCGCAAGCAGAACATTTTTACTGAAAAGAAGATATACCCGTATGCAAAAATGGAAGATTTGCGCTTGGATTTGCTGCCTAAAATCCGGATAATGGCACAGAATCACGCAGGCGGGCAGCATCCGTGGACGGCTATGGAGGATCAGGAATTACTGAAAAGTGCAGGATTATATGGACGTGATATTGCAACCGGAGAAGAGGGCTACAATCTTGCTGCAATTATGTTGCTAGGTAAAGACGATGTGATTCTAAATGTGGCGCCGACTTATATTACAGATGCACTCGTCCGGAAGGTGAATATGGATCGTTATGATGATCGTGAGATTATTAAAACGAATTTGATTGAAAGTTACGACAGGCTTCTTGAATTTGGAAGAAAGCATTTGCCGGACAAGTTCTTTCTAGAAGACACGGTAAATAAGAGCTTGAGAAATACGATTGTAAGAGAAATGGTTAGTAATACGTTGATGCACCGCGAGTTTTCCAGCAGTTATACGGCAAAGTTTGTGATTGAAAAAAAACGTATGTATGTGGAAAATGCAAATCGTGCGGCAAATGATGGATACATTACTGTGGATAATCTGGAGCCAAATCCAAAGAACCCGATTATTGCAGCATTTTTCCGAAATATTGGCTATGCAGATCAGCTTGGTTCAGGCGTTCGTAATTTGTTCAAATATAGTAAATACTATTCTGGACAGGAACCGCAGTTTGTAGAAGGTGATGTGTTTCGAATCATTGTACCTTTGGATGAAGCGTATTCGTTTGATTTTTTACAAATCAACGGAAAGAAGGGGATCAGTGATACTAATCGTGATACCATTGAGACCAATCTGGAGACCATTTCTGATGCTAGTGATTTAAAGACAAAGCTTCTGTTTTGCATTGAACAGGATGCCAAGAGTACACAGAAGGAATATGCTGAAAAACTGAATGTGTCTGTTCCAACGGTGAAAAGATTGTTTGCAAAACTGCAGAAAGAGAAGGTACTGGTTCGGGAAGGTACGAATCGTAAAGGTCAATGGAGAGTTATTGAGAATAAATAAAGAGATGTGGTATGAATGAATTTATGGAGACAGATAAAATATACCTTTCATCCCATCTTTATTTATGTGGAGTGTCTCTTGACAAACCCTGCATTTTTGCCTAAAATAATGCTATCAGGCGAAGAAGAGGAGCAGTAAGCAGCCGCCCCTGTCAGAGAGAAATCGGTTGGTGCAAGATTTCAGGCCGGCAGCTGTCGAACCCACCTTGGAGCTTCATGGGATGACCATGACGTAGTTCGGCGTTAACGGAAAAGAAGAGAGAACGGCTTTTGGGCTGTTAATAAGGGTGGTACCGCCGGATATTTCGGTCCCTTGTGGATGGAAGATATCCGGCGTTTTTGTTACCCGAAAGTAAAGGAGAGCGAAAAATGGCAAAGGAAAAGAAATTAGTAGAGGCGATTACCTCCATGGAGGAGGATTTCGCCCAGTGGTACACCGATGTGGTGAAGAAAGCGGAGCTGATTGATTATACCAGTGTCAAGGGCTGTATGGTGATCAAGCCGGCCGGCTACGCCATCTGGGAGAACATCCAGCATGAGCTGGACAGACGGTTTAAGGAGACGGGCGTGGAAAACGTATATCTGCCCATGTTTATTCCCGAGAGCCTGCTGCAGAAGGAAAAGGATCACGTAGAAGGCTTTGCCCCCGAGGTGGCCTGGGTGACGCACGGAGGACTGGAGCCTCTGCAGGAGCGGATGTGCGTAAGACCGACCTCAGAGACCCTGTTCTGTGATTTTTACGCAAATGACATTCATTCCTACCGCGACCTGCCAAAGGTATACAATCAGTGGTGCTCCGTAGTCCGCTGGGAAAAGACCACCAGACCCTTCCTGCGTTCCCGGGAGTTTTTGTGGCAGGAGGGCCATACCGCCCACGCAACGGCAGAGGAAGCTGAAGAGAGAACTATCCAGATGCTGAACCTCTACGCCGATTTCTGCGAGGAGGTTCTGGCCATCCCCGTTATCCGCGGCCAGAAGACAGACAAAGAAAAATTTGCAGGCGCGGAGGCCACCTACACCATCGAGTCCCTGATGCATGACGGAAAAGCCCTGCAGTCCGGTACGAGCCACAACTTCGGCGACGGCTTTGCCAAGGCCTTCAATATCCAGTTCGCCGATAAGGATAACACGCTGAAATACGTCCATCAGACCTCCTGGGGAATGACCACCCGTATGATCGGCGCCATCATCATGGTACACGGCGACAACAGCGGCCTGGTGCTTCCGCCCAGAATCGCCCCCGTTCAGGTCTGCGTAATCCCGATCCAGCAGAAGAAGGAAGGCGTTCTGGAGAAGGCGGCCGAGGTAAAGGCCATGCTGAAGGACTATCGGGTAAAACTGGACGATTCCGACAAGAGCCCGGGATGGAAATTCTCCGAGCAGGAGATGCGCGGCATCCCCGTACGTATCGAGCTGGGGCCCAAGGATATCGCGGCCGGAAAGGCGGTGATCGTGCGCAGAGACACCCGGGAGAAGATTGAATGCCCCATCGGGGAGCTGCCGGTTAAGGTAGGCGAGGTGCTGGATACTATGCAGCAGGAAATGCTGGAGCGCGCCAGAGCACATCGCGACAGCCACACCTATACCGCAGTAAATATGGAAGAATTTAAACAGATCGCCGACGAAAAGCCGGGCTTCATCAAGGCAATGTGGTGCGGCGACCAGGCCTGCGAGGATAAGATCAAGGAGGAGGCTATGTGTACCTCCAGATGTATGCCCTTTGTGCAGGAGGAGGTATCCGACGTATGCGTATGTTGT
The DNA here is from genome assembly GCA_019420425.1 of Clostridiales bacterium. Lineage (GTDB taxonomy): Bacteria > Bacillota > Clostridia > Lachnospirales > Lachnospiraceae > JAHZHG01. The sequence goes on along the minus strand of JAHZHG010000002.1, from coordinate 31,698 downwards.
GGAAAACCGGCGAAAAAGCTGGTGTATTGGGGAAAGGCGTACTAAAGCCGGAATAGGAGAAGGAAAATGAAAAAGGGGAAAACGTGGGTTAGACACATCTTGTTGACTATGCTCAGCTGCATACTGTGGCTGGCAGTGGGAAGCCTGGCTTCCGCGGAAAGTAATGTTACCCTTTCCATAACCGGCAAGGCAGATTACAGCGCGGCCCAGGAGGTATTAGCCCTGGTAAATAAGGAAAGGGCGGTCGCCGGGTTGAGGCAGCGCCTTCTATGCTGAGACTGGCTATGGCGTATTCCGGGAGCACATCGTTAACGGAGGGAGATACGCTCCAGTTCTATGTGACCAATTCCGATGGGAATGATGCCCTGAGAAAGACTATACTTGTCCCCGACGCGTTTACCTGGAGTGTGTCCGACTCGTCGCTGGCGACCATAAGCAGCTCAGGGGTATTGACGGCAAAGAGCGCGGGGACGGTTTTGGTGAAGGCACAGCTGGGAACACTGACGGTAACGCAGAATGTAACCATCTCTCATGAGTGGAGCACATCCTACCGGACGATTACCGCGGCCACCTGTACCGGTGAGGGAAGCAAAGGCATTTTCTGTACGCACTGCGGAAAAGAGGACACCTCAAGGCGGACTTCCATACCAAAGCTGGGCCATTCCTACGGCAGCTGGAAGACGACAAAGGCGGCCACCTGTACGGCAGACGGCGTCAGCACCCGTACCTGTACCCGCTGCGGAGCAAAGCAGACAAAAGCGATCACAAAGCTGGGCCATTCCTATGGCAGCTGGAAAACCACGAAGGCAGCCACCTGCCTGGCCGCCGGAAAGCAGACAAGGACGTGCTCTCGCTGCAAAACTGTGCAGACAAGGACGCTGGCAAAGCTGAAGCCAACGATTACGCTGAGCAAAACCTCCCTGGCCATGCAGGGCGGGGCAAGCAGCACTGCGCTGAAGGTAACAAAGATGACAAAGGGAGACAGCATAGTTTCCTGGACATCCTCCAACACATCGGTGGTAACGGTAAACGCAAAGACCGGTAAGCTGACGGCAAAGAAGAAAGCCGGAACGGCCTATATCACCGCAAAACTGAAAAGCGGAATCAGCGCAAGATGCAAGGTGACCGTAACTGTCCAGAAAAACGGCTGGATCGCTTCCGGCGGGAACTGGTACTATTATGTGAAGGATGTAAAACAGACCGGCTGGAAAAAGATTGGCAATTACTGGTACTATCTGTATCCGTCAGGCTACGGTAAACCAGTCGGCTCCCGGGCTGCGGGCTGGTTAAAGAGCGGCAGCAGCTGGCGTTATCTTTTGGCAGACGGCCGTATGGCCTGGGGCCTGCAGAAGGTCGGCGGCAAATACTATTATTTCGGGACATCCTCCGACGGCGTAATGAAGACCGGCTGGCAGAAAATCGGTAATTACTGGTATTATTTCCAGAGCAGCGGCGTGATGCAGACCGGATGGCTGCAGACCGGCGGTAAATGGTACTATTTCCTGTCTAACGGTCGCATGGTCTATGGCCTGCGCAATATTGGCGGCAAATACTATTACTTCGGTACGGCTTCTGACGGGATGATGAAAACCGGCTGGCAGAGAATCGGCAGCTACTGGTATTATTTCCAGGCCGACGGAGCAATGAAAACCGGCTGGCTCCTGGACGGCGGGAACTGGTACTATCTGCTGCCCAACGGAAGAATGGCGGTAAACATCACCATCAGTGGCGGGATTATCGATGCGGGCGGAGTATGGCACGCAGTATAAGAGACGAGGCATAAAAAACGATGAACGAAGAGCTAAAGGAAATCTGGATTGACCCCATCACCTACACCGGGCGGCCTGCTGATACCAGCGGCCGTCTGGCAAAGGAGGTGGCGGTATACGACATGCTGGACGGACTGGGGATTTCCTACATCCGGCTGGATCACGATGCGACGCCTTGTATTGAGGCGTGTCATGACATCGACAAGAGACTGGGAACGACGATCTGCAAAAATCTGTTTCTCTGCAATCAGCAAAAGACAAAGTTTTATCTGCTGATGATGCCGGGAACGAAGCGGTTTGTTACCAGGGATTTCTGCCGCCAGATCGGCAGTTCGCGGCTCTCCTTTGCCGGGCCGGAATTTATGGAGAAATACCTGATGCTTGAGCCGGGCAGCGTAAGCGTCATGGGCCTGATGAATGACCGGGAAAATCAGGTGCAGCTGTATCTGGATCGGGAGGTGGCAGAGGGGGAATATCTGGGCTGCCATCCCTGCATCAACACCTCCAGCATCCGCCTGAAAACAAAGGATGTGCTGGAAAAGGTACTGCCGCATATCGGGCATACCTACGGTGTGGTAGACCTGGCAAAGTAAGCGCAAGCCGCCGCCTGCCGGACAATGGGCCGGCATCAGGCGTCTGCGGACGGGATGCAGCGGTCAATTTCGGCTAAAAGCCGATCCCTTTCCTTTCCGGCAAGGAGCCGGCGGCTGGCCGCATCATATTCCGGGCAGCCGTGGCTGTGGATAAAGGACATGGCCGCAGGACAGGCGGACAGGCCGGCGGTCAGCAGAGAGGCTTCCGTCTGATCCGGCAGGGCGGTATCCAAAAATAGAAATGCATTGGACAGCATTCGGGAAATCTGCGCGGCAGATTCCCGGAGAGGCTGTTCTTTTTTTGCCAGAAAATCGGTGATACAGCGCCGGGCCTCTTCATCGGCCATGCCCTCTCCTTTAACGGCGGCCAGCAGTTTGCCGATGTCGGCCAGCAGCGCAGGCTCGTCCAGCGCGTCGTCCGCTGTCAGGATACCGGAGGACTTTTTGGTTTCTAAAATCTCCCGACGCCGGGCAAGCAGGGCTTCCAGCTGCCCGGAACAGGTGTGCAGCTGAGTTTTTGCGGCGGAGCCGGGGGATAAAAGCCCGGAAAGCGCCTCCGACAGGCGGTCGTACTGCCGCAGTTCCGCCTGGTACCCTTCGCAGGCACGGTTGATTTTGTCCGTAAGCAGCTGGATAACGGCGATACGCTCGTCAAACGGGGCTGCGGCCATCCGCGCCGGCACAGCCATCCCGTGCGGTGCAGAGCCTCTCCCGTCACCGATGCCCGGCCCGGCAGAGGATGGCGCGGATCTGTGCGGTGCAGAGCCTCTCCCGTCACCGGTGTCCGGCCCGGCAGAGGACGGTGCGGATTTTTCCGGGGCAGCTGCTTTCCATGCGCCGGCCAGCACCTCGTCCACCGGCCAGCTCCGCTGATACCGGTCATAGAGCTGCAAAAACAGGGCAAAGTCCCGGGCGGCTTCTTCCTCCTGGATATACTGGATAATCAGTCCTTCATCCGCGGGTATCCCCAGCTTCTCATAGGTAAGCAGGATGCGGGAGAGATCCTCCCAGCCCCGGGCGGTGATAAACTGCAGCGTATAGTTTTCCCGCTTCACCCGGTAAAACTGTTCCGGATGGAGCTCCAGATAGGCCAGAATGGCAGGGTGTATGCCATGGCTGCCGGCATAAGCCTTCCAGGCGGCCAGATCGGCGGTAACCTCGATTTTTTTTACCCGGTCCAGGGTGACCATGTCAAATTCCCGGACAGAGCGGTTATACTCCGGCGGATTCCCGGCGGCGGCAATAACCCAGCCTTCCGGGATGCGGTGGCTGCCGAAGGTCTTGTTCTGCAGCAGCTGAAGCATGGTCGGGGCCAGGGTCTCGGAAACACAGTTGATCTCATCGATAAACAGGATACCTTCCGTCAGGCCGGTGCGCTTCATGGTTTCGTAGACGGAGGCTACAATTTCACTCATGGTATATTCGGTGGCGGAATAGAGGGTTCCGTTATATTCCTTTTCCCGGATTACGGGCAGCCCCACCGCACTCTGTCGGGTGTGGTGGGTGATGGTATAGGAAACCAGAGCTACGCCGCACTGGGCGGCAGCCTGCTCCATAATTGCGGTTTTGCCGATGCCGGGAGGGCCGATTAGCAGAACGGGGCGCTGGTGCACAGCCGGAATATCCGGATTGCCCAAGGCATCCCGGCTGGTATAAGCACGGACGGTGCGGATCAGCTCAGTTTTCGCTTCCTGTATATTCATGGCAAATTCTCCTTTTTGACGGTTTGGATGGCGTTAGCGTACCCGCTCGGGCAGCCTCACCCGCAGGGCCCAGTCGGGCAGCTCGACCTGATCGGCGTCGGCGCTGGTGAGGACGAAGGCGGTTTCGACGGGCGGCTTTTTCTCGGGGAAAATGCCCTGGCCGTCCGTGAAATAAATGATGCCGGACAGGCGGGTAAATTCTTTTTTGCGGATCAGCTCTTCTACGTGGGAAAATACCGGCCGGAAGTCGGTGCCGCCAAAGCCCTGGACGGCGATTTCCCTTCCGTATGCCCGCAGCTCCTCGCGGGAGGTGAGCTTGACGTCGGCCTGGATCATGGAGTCACACTGAAGGATATGCAGGTTCATTTCCCGGAAAAACCAGGAATCACTGCAAAGCAGCGCCCAGGTCTCATCGAGAAAGCGGCGGATGCGCTCTCCGCTGCAGGAGCCGGAGGTGTCCAGGGCAATCACCAGCTCACAGAGCTTGTGCATTTCCCGGGTTTCCAGAGGCTCGATCAGCGGGATATTTCCGTAGCGGGCAAGGCCGGCGGTGTAGCTGATCGGGTCAAAGCTGTCCGGATCCAGGGAGCGCTCCTCACGCGTGACGGCCCAGAGACGCAGAAGCGTGCCGTAATCATAAACCGGGGGCTTTTTCGGCGTCAGATAGGCCAGACCGTTCCCGGCGCCTGTGCCGGATCTGCGGAAGCGGGGCTCACGGATTTCCTGCATACAGGCAAGCAGCCGGCGCTTTAGCAGGGCTTCTGCCTGGGGCGGCAGAAAAGCCGGGGCGCCGTCCCTGCCGCTTCCGCTGCCGCTGGCGCCGTCCTGGCTGCCGGGAGAGGAGGAGATGCGCGTATCCTGCCGCTTTCCCCAGAAGCGGTGATCGTCCCGGAGAGCAGAACCGGTATGAATGCAGGGCAGCTCCAGCCGGGCCAGGAGCGTATTTACGGCGTCGTCGCAAAAGGCTTCCTGCTGCCCGGCCAGATCGGGATGATGAAACAGGCAGTGAAGCATTTCATGGAAATACAGCCGGTTTACGGCACAGGGGTCGCGGCGGTAGGCACAGAGGAGAGACTCCGGCTGGTAATACAGGAGCCTGCCGTCCGTTTCCAGCAGAATGTGCTCCTGGCTGGAGCACGGAACGAGGGCATAAAAGGCTGCAGAAAGCCCGGGAAGCGCCAGAGAAAGCTCCTTCCGGCACTGGAATAGCACCCGCAGGGCAAGACCCTCCGGAGAATTTCCGGCGGCCGCTGACGGAATCCGTCCATTTGCCCCGGCGCTGTGTGAGCAGTCTGCAGGTTTGGGACTGTACTGGTACAGCAGAGCTGCCGCCTCCGGATTCCCCCAGCCGGCGGCCAGCTGGGCGTACTGTCCGGCCAGCTGCGGAGAGATTATATTCAGCTCTGCCAGCCGGTACAGCCCGTTCATTCTCCTGCTGCGGATCAGCTCCTCCAGGGCGGGGCGAAGCCGGCTGCGCAGATAGGCAGAATCGGGCGTTTCTCCCGCCTCCAGGGCCTCCAGCTCCCGAAGCAGCCGTTTATTTTCCGTATAAGTATATTTTACCGATGGATGATTCGTATTGTTCATGGTCAGAGTGTACCACACTTTTTTACGGATTTCTATGAAAAGCATATTGACGGGCAGAAATGTCTGTGCTAACATTACTCCATCAGATAAAGTAATTACTCCATCAGATGGAGGAAAGGCCATGATCAGCAGCGACGTATTACGGGGATACAACGATTCAATAATCCTGAGTCTCCTCTCGTCCGGCGATTCCTACGGATATGCCATTTCCAGACAGATCCGCCGGATCACAGAGGAAAAATATGTGATGAAGGAGACAACCCTATATTCGGCGTTTAACCGACTGGAAAAAAACGGATATATCCGTTCCTATACCGGGGAGGAGACATACGGCCGGCCAAGGACGTATTATACGATTACCCCCGAGGGAAGGAAGTATCTGCGGGAGAAAAAAGAGGAGTGGAAGCTGACCCGGGAAGTGATCAGCCGGTTTTTAGAGGAGGAAGAGTATGGAAACGATTCGCAACTATGTGGAGCAAATGTTTCGTCCGTATCCGGCGGACGCCCGTCTGGAACGCCTGAAGGAGGAAATCCTTGCCAATATGCTGGAAAAGTACGAGGAGCTAAAGGCGAACGGCAGCAGCGAGCATGAGGCCATAGGCGCGGTAATCGCCGGTTTTGGCAGCGTGGAGGAGCTAATCCGGGAGCTGGGGCTGGAGGAGCCGCAGCAAGGGCAGGAGCCTCCGATGAGCCGGGAGGAGATCGATGCCTTTTGGCTGGATACCCGCAGATTTGCCGGCAGGATCTCAACGGGCGTGGGCCTGTGTATCCTGGGAACCGCGGTGCTGGTCCTGCTGGGCAGCATAGGAGACTTTCTGGGGGCGGGCATCGCGGATCTTTTCGGAACCGTGGGAGTGATCTGCCTGCTGGCCTTTGTCGCTGTGGCTGTTATGCTGTTTATCATAGGCGGCAACTCCATGTCTCCGTATGCCTACATCGATAAAGGGGAGTTTTCTCTGTCCCGCCGGGACCGGGAATGGATAGAGGAAGAAAAAGAGGGCTTCCGCCAGCAGTTTGCGGTTATGCTGGCTATCGGCATCGGCCTGTGCGTACTCAGCGTCTGCCCGGTAATGCTCACCGGAATGCTGGGCATCGGGCTGCTGGAGGATATGGGCGCGGCCCTGCTCCTGATGATTGTCGCGGCGGGCGTGTTTTTGATTGTTTATGCAGGCATACGCAATTCCGCCTATGACAAACTGCTGAAGGAGAAACCCTCCTCCGCCGGCAGATAAGCCGAAAAATAACGCAGCGGCGGGAGATTTACGCAGAAACGGCGCAAAAAAAAGTTAAAAAATCCTTATTTTGCGTGATATTTAAGGCATTAGATATTGACAAAAAGATTTTTTAAGTTTATTATTCACTACAGGTTCTTTTAATTCGCACACGGAAGCGGGTTGGGCCGGAAAAGGGAACGCCAAAGGGACGTTCAATATGCATCAATGAATGAGGAGGATGTATGATGAAAAAATCTACAAGATTTGTGAGCTTATTCTGTGCAGCAGCTCTGGTTGTAGGCTCTGTCGCAGGATGTGGTTCCAGCAAGAAGGAAACAGAAAATTCAACAGAAAAGGCAACTGAGGCAACTACCGAGGCGAAGACCGAGGCAGAAACCGAAGCCAAAACGGAAGCAAAGACCGAAGCAGAAACCGAGGCAAAGACGGAAGCGGAAACCGAGGCCAAGACTGAGGCAGAAACCGAGGCAAAGACGGAAGCGGAAACCGAAGCCAAGACCGAGGCAAATGAGACGGAAAAGACCACCAGCGCTGAAGGAACCTTCAAGATCGGCGGAATCGGACCGCTGACCGGAGGCGCTGCCGTATATGGTATCGCAGTTAAGAATGCCGCTGAGATCGCTGTTGACGAGATCAACGAGGCAGGCGGAATCAACGGATACCAGATCGAGTTCCAGTTCGAGGACGACGAGCATGACGCAGAGAAAGCGGTGAATGCATACAATACCTTAAAAGACTGGGGTATGCAGATGCTGCTGGGTACCGTTACCTCTACTCCGTGCGTAGCCGTTGCCGCTGAGACCGCAAACGACAACATGTTCCAGCTGACCCCGTCAGGCTCCGCTGAGGACTGCATCGCAAACGACAATGCGTTCCGCGTATGCTTTGCTGACCCGGATCAGGGTACGGAGTCTGCAAAATACATCGGCTCCACCGGACTGGCTACCAAGATTGCCGTAATCTACGACAGCTCTGACGTATATTCTTCCGGTATCTACGAGGCATTTGCCGCAGAGGCTCCGAACCAGGGCCTGGAGATCGTATCTGCAGAAGCGTTCACCGCTGACAGCAAGACCGACTTCTCCGTACAGCTGCAGAAGGCTAAGGATTCCGAGGCTGAGCTGGTATATCTGCCGATCTACTACACCGAGGCTTCTCTGATCCTGTCCCAGGCAGACAGCATGGATTATCATCCGACCTTCTTAGGCTGTGATGGCTTGGACGGCATCCTGGCCGTTGAAGGCTTTGACACCGCACTGGCTGAGGGCGTTATCCTGCTGACTCCGTTCGCAGCAGACGCTACCGATGATCTGACCGTTAACTTCGTAACCAAATATCAGGAAGCTTACGGCGAGGTTCCAAACCAGTTCGCAGCAGATGCCTATGACGGAATCTATATCATGAAGGCAGCTCTGGAGAATGCCGGCGCAACTCCGGATATGGAAGTATCCGATCTGTGCGAGGCAATCAAGGCACAGATGGTTGAGCTCAGCTTCGACGGCCTGACCGGTACAGGTATCACCTGGGATGCCAGCGGTGCACCGAGCAAGGCTCCGAAGGCCGTTGTCGTTAAGGATGGCGCCTACACCGAAATGTAATTGAATAACCGGATATTGCAAACCTAACGGGAGGTGCCCAGGGGCACCCCCGTTTTTTCTACAAGCCTGTCATAGTTTACAAGGCCACACAGACTGCGGTGTGTATGTCTTTGTAAACTATGGCATTGACTGCTTTAAACCAGAAAAAGGAAAAAAGAGGTACAAGATGAGCTTTATTTCTTATTTGATTAACGGCATCAGCCTGGGAAGTGTCTACGCCATTATTGCCCTTGGATACACCATGGTTTACGGTATTGCGAAGATGCTGAACTTTGCCCACGGCGATGTAATTATGATCGGCGCATATGTGGCGATGGTGTCCATGACCTCTATGGGCCTGCCCCCTGTGCTGGCGGTAATCGTGGCTACGGTTGCCTGCACGGTTCTGGGTATTGTTATCGAACGGGTGGCCTACAAGCCCCTGAGAAATGCCGCATCCCCCCTGGCGGTTCTGATTACGGCAATCGGTGTCAGCTACCTGCTGCAGAATGTGGCGCTCCTGATTTTCGGCGCGAATACAAAATCCTTCAACTCAGTAGTCGGCCTGCCCACCATATCTCTGGCCGGCGGGCAGCTGATGATCACCGGCGTGACCATTGTGACGATCGCCGCCTGTATCATAATTATGATCGGCCTTTCCCTGTTCATCAAGAAAACAAAGCAGGGCCAGGCTATGCTGGCCGTATCCGAGGATAAAGGCGCTGCCCAGCTGATGGGCATTAACGTAAACGGCACGATTGCCCTGACCTTTGCCATCGGCTCCGCGCTGGCGGCCATTGCAGGCGTGCTTCTGTGCTCCGCCTATCCGTCCCTTACCCCGTATACCGGCTCCATGCCGGGAATCAAGGCCTTCGTGGCGGCTGTACTGGGAGGAATCGGCTCTGTGCCGGGCGCGATGATCGGCGGCATTCTGCTGGGCATTATCGAAATCCTGGGAAAAGCCTATATTTCTTCCCAGCTGGCGGACGCGATTGTATTTGCCGTGCTGATTGTTGTACTTCTGGTGAAGCCTACGGGACTTCTCGGCAAGAAGATTCAGGAGAAAGTGTAGGTGGCAGAGATGAAAAAAATGAACAAACAGACAAAGCAGAACCTTATCACGTACGGCATGGTTATTCTGGCTTACGTGATCGTACAGATATTTTTATCCATGGGCAGCGTGTCCAGCCTGATTAAAGGCCTGCTGGTCCCGCTGTGCGTATATGTGATTCTCGCCGTTTCCCTGAATCTGGTAGTCGGTATTCTGGGTGAGCTGAGCCTGGGCCATGCGGGCTTTATGTGTGTAGGCGCCTTTACCAGCGCGTTCTTTTCCAAATGCACGCAGGATATCATCACCATATCCGGACTGCGGTTTTTTCTGGCAATCCTGGTGGGCGCAGCGGCGGCGGCCTTGTTTGGTATTCTGATTGGTATTCCGGTACTGCGCCTGCGGGGCGACTATCTGGCGATCGTGACTCTGGCCTTCGGCGAGATCATCAAAAACCTGGTTAATGTATTATTTATCGGAGTGGACAGCCATGGCTTCCATTTTTCCATGAAGGATACCATGTCGCTGAACATGGAGCCGGACGGTATGGTTGTGGTAAAGGGTCCCCAGGGAATCGCCGGTACGCCGAAGGATTCCACCTTCACGATCGGTATTATTCTGGTGCTGATTACGCTGTTTATCGTGCTGCATCTGATTCATTCCCGGGACGGCCGCGCGATCAAATCCATCCGTGACAACCGGATTGCGGCAGAATCCATCGGCATCAACATTACCAAGTATAAGCTGATGGCGTTTACGATTTCTTCTGCCCTGGCCGGTGTGGCCGGCGTACTCTACGCCCACAATCTGGCGACGCTGACCGCTCTGCCGAAGAACTTCGGCTACAACCAGTCCATCATGATCCTGGTATTTGTTGTACTGGGCGGCATCGGAAATATCCGCGGCTCTATTATTGCTGCGGTTGTGCTGACTCTGCTGCCGGAGCTTCTGCGTTTCCTCAGCGATTACCGTATGCTGATCTACGCGATCGTTCTGATCGTGATGATGCTGTTCAACTGGGCGCCCAAGGCGATTGAGTTCCGCGAGCGGTATTCGCCCAAACAGCTGAAGAACAGAAAGGAGGCCAAATAATATGGCATTGCTGGAAGTAAAAAATCTGGGCATTTCCTTTGGCGGTCTCCGTGCGGTAAATGCGTTTAATCTGAACATAGAAAAGGGCTGCCTGTACGGCCTGATCGGCCCCAACGGAGCGGGAAAAACTACCGTGTTTAACCTGCTCACCGGAGTATATAAGCCGGACGAAGGCATTATCCGCCTGGACGGCAGGGACATTACCGGTAAGAAAACCATTGAGATCAACCATGAGGGAATTGCCCGTACGTTCCAGAACATCCGCCTGTTTAAAGATATGTCGGTGCTGGATAACGTAAAGGTGGGACTGCACAATGAATACAGGTATTCCACCCTGACCGGGATCCTGCGTCTGCCTAAATACCACAGAGTGGAGCGGGAGATGGACGAGCGGGCGCTGGAGCTGCTGAAGGTATTTGACCTGGATAAGGAAGCGGATTATAAGGCCTCCAACCTGCCCTACGGCAAACAGCGTAAGCTGGAGATTGCCAGAGCGCTGGCGACCAATCCCAAGCTGCTGCTTCTGGATGAACCGGCAGCCGGTATGAACCCGAATGAAACAAAGGAACTGATGGAGACGATTCATTTTGTCCGTGACCATTTTGACATGACGATCCTGCTGATCGAGCATGATATGAAGCTGGTATCCGGTATCTGTGAGGAACTGACGGTGCTGAACTTCGGTGAGGTGCTTGCCCAGGGGGCGACCAGCGCGGTACTGAATGATCCCCAGGTAATCAAGGCATACCTGGGAGAATAGGAGGACGGATGATGGCAATGCTTGAAATCAAAGACCTGGAGGTATATTACGGAGTAATCCAGGCCATCAAGGGAATCTCCTTTGAGGTAAACGAGGGCGAGGTAATCTCACTGATCGGCGCAAACGGAGCAGGAAAGACCACTACTCTTCATACCATTACCGGTCTGCTTACGCCGAAGGCCGGTCATGTGATGTTCGGCGGCCAGGACATTACCAAGACCCCTGCACATAAAATCGTAAGTATGGGTATGGCCCACGTCCCGGAGGGACGGCGTGTGTTTGCGCAGCTATCGGTGTACGAAAACCTGAGGATGGGTGCATTTACCAGAAAGGACAAGGACGAGATTGCAGAGTCTCTGGCGATGGTTTACAAGCGCTTCCCCAGACTGGAGGAGCGGCGAAACCAGATGGCGGGCACACTTTCCGGCGGTGAACAGCAGATGCTGGCTATGGGCCGCGCACTGATGTCCCAGCCGAAGATCATCCTCATGGACGAGCCTTCCATGGGGCTGTCCCCAATTCTGGTAAACGAAATCTTCGACATTATCCAGAAGGTAAGCGCCGGCGGAACTACGGTACTGCTGGTAGAGCAGAACGCAAAGAAGGCACTTTCCATTTCCGACCGGGCATACGTCCTGGAGACAGGAAAAATTGTCATGAGCGGAAAGGCCGGAGAGCTGCTGAACGATGATTCCATTAAGAAAGCATATTTAGGCGAATAAAATCGCCTTTCATGTAAGGGGGAAGGCAGATGGAACCGATTATCATTACCATTGCAAGACACTACGGAAGCGGCGGAAAGACCATCGGTGAGATGCTGGCAAAGGAGCTGGGCGTAAACTGCTACAACCGGGAAATCCTGCGCATGGCCTCACAGGACAGCGGAATCAACGAGTCGCTGTTCAACCAGGTGGACGAGGTGAAAAAGTGGGCGGTGCTGTTCCGCAACGGCAAGGCAGCCTATCAGGATGACCTGATCCCGCCGGAGAGCGATGATTTTGTGTCCAACGACAACCTGTTCAACTACCAGGCCAGGATCATCAAGCGTCTGGCGGATACGGAAAGCTGTGTGATCATCGGCCGCTGCGCCGACTATGTGCTTCGGGAGTACCCAAATGTGGTGCGCGTATTTGTCCATGCGCCGGAGGACTACTGCCTGATTCAGGCCAAAGAGCGATCCGCCTACAAGGGCAGGGACATGGAAAAATACATCGCCAGGATCGATAAGTACCGCAGCAACTTCTATCGCTACTACACCGGCCAGGTGTGGGACGATGCCAGAAACTATGATCTGTGCCTCGACAGCTCCAGGCTGGGCTTTGAGGGCTGCGTGGCGGCGATCAAGGCCTATACGGCTATCCGGTTTCCCAAAAATGAAGGGATAAAATGACAAATGGTGATTCAGAGCAGCAGAAGGCAGGCTATTCTTGCTTTCTGCTGCTTGTTTTTTGCTCTCGGACAAATGATGCGCAGAACGGACGCGGTGGTGTTACGCTCTTGTTTCGCTCCGCGACCGGTGTGCATAGAATAGAAAAAGTCCTTCTGTGAGTATAACGCATGGATGATCAAAAAATAGAAAATCTGTTGAATCTGGCTCTGGAAACACCGGAGGCAGAGCGGGAAAAATCGCTGGAGCTGGATGTGGGATACAATACGCAGGAGCGTACCTGGGATGTGGTAATAAAATACCAGGGCCGGCTGGATGACCTTGGTGAGGACGTAACGATCACGCCCTTGATGGGCGGCTATGCGGTAATTACCCTGCCTCAGTCAGCGCTTTCCCGTCTGGCAGCCCATCCGTCTGTGGAATATATCGAAAAGCCTAAGCGGCTCTATTTTGCCGTGGCTCAGGGGCGCGCCGCGTCCTGTATCCAGCCGCTGCAGACTGCACGGTTCGATCTGAGGGGACAGGGCGTCTTAGTGGCAGTGATTGATTCGGGAGTTGACTATACGCATCCGGATTTCCGGAACGGGGACGGCAGCTCCCGGATTTTGTTTTTGTGGGATCAAACGGGAAGCGGAATCCCTCCCCGGGGCTATAACCGCGGCCGGGAATATACAAAAGAGGAGCTTGACGCATCCCTGCGGGGAGAGACAGGGCCAATTCCGGAGCGGGATGACAGTGGACACGGCACAGCAGTTCTGGGTATGGCCGCAGGCAATGGCCGCTCCTCGGGCGGCCGGTATGCCGGCGTAGCTACGGAAAGCCCGCTGATTATAGTAAAGCTGGGCGTACCCGATCCTGCCGGCTTCCCGCGCACCACAGAGCTGATGCAGGCGGTAGACTATGCGGTGAAAAAAAGCCTGGAGCTGAACATGCCCATGGCCATTAATTTGAGCTTCGGCAATGTCTACGGCTCACACCGGGGAGATTCCCTGCTGGAAACCTACCTGGACAATGTGGCCAATGTGGGACGGACGGTCATTGTAATTGGGACAGGTAACGAGGGAAACACCGGCGGACATCAGTCCGGAACATTAGTACAGGATCAGGTGACAGAAATTGAGTTTGCTGTAGGGGATCCGGAAACGGTGATGAACCTGCAGCTCTGGAAAAACTATGTAGATGAATTTCAGGTATATATCATCCACCCCAATGGCCGCACAGTCGGCCCCATCGGCGGCAGCAGAGGGGGAGGCAATACAGCGGCTGTTGGGGAGCGCGGAGGAGGAATTGCCAGTGAGCGGTATCTGCTGGGCGGCACAGAGCTTTTGACCTACTATGGCGCGCCCTCTCCCTACCAGCCCACCCAGGAAATCTATATCGATTTTCTTCCGCAGAATACCTACATTGACAGCGGTATCTGGAGGCTGCGCCTGGTGCCGGAGCGGATCGTCGATGGACGCTATGATCTGTGGATGCCCAGCGCCCAGGCGCTGAACCGCGATACCCGCTTCCTGCAGGCGACCGTCGATACCACCCTGACGATTCCCTCCACCGCTGCCCGGGGAATCGCTGTAGGCGCCTATGATTCCCACCGGATGGCCTATGCGTCCTTTTCCGGCCGCGGCAACACCCTGGATACCCTGCGTATCCGCCCCGACCTGGTGGCCCCCGGAGTTGACATTGATACAACAGCTGCAGGCGGCGGCTATGCCGCGGTCACCGGAACCTCCTTCGCCGCTCCTTTTGTTACCGGCAGCGCTGCTTTGCTCATGCAATGGGGGATTACCGAAGGAAATGATCCATACCTCTATGGGGAGAAGGTGAAGGCGTATCTGCGGCGCGGGGCAAGGCCGCTGCCGGGGTTTGCGGAATTTCCGAATCCGCAGGTAGGGTATGGGGCTTTGTGCGTGCGTGATAGTCTTCCAGGATGAGTTTGGTATGCTTGTTGGTTAATCATCACTTTACTATATATGTGATGAATAAAGCGATGATTATGTGTTGATTAAAATGATGAAAAGGGCTATACTTTATAAAGAGGAGGTGCTTTGAATTGAATCTTGGAATGGAGACAGAAGTTGTTGAATTTAAAAAAACAACAGGAGAATTAAAGGAAGGTATTATTTCTCTTGCTTCTATGTTGAATAAAAATGGAAAAGCGATATTGTATTTTGGGGTAAGGAATGACGGAGAAGTTGTAGGGCAACAAATTGGAGATCGTACTATGCGCGAGATATCTCAAGGAATTGCCAATGCGATTAAGCCACAAATTATTCCAACAATTATTATGGAACTATGTGATGATAAAAATATAATAAAAGTCTCTGCAGTGGGAGATGAGAGGCCTTATTCTGCTTACGGGAAGTATTATATGAGATCAGCAGATGAGGATAGAGAAATATCGCCACAGCAACTGCGCAGCTTGATGCTCAGTATTTCAGATTCCATTGTTAATATTGAGGCTAATAATCAAGAGTTAACCTTCGAACAATTGAAAACGTTATATGCAGGAAATAATTTGACGCTGAGGGAAAATACTTTTAAACAGAATCTGAATCTTTTGACTCGTGATGGCGCTTATAACTTAATGGCAAGTATTTTGGCAGATAATAATAGTTATTCTATTAAAATTGCAGTATTCCGCGGAACGGACAAAACGGACTTGATTAAGAGAAATGAATATGGATATAAATGTATGTTAGTGGCTGTGAAACA
Organism: Clostridiales bacterium; assembly: GCA_019420425.1. Lineage (GTDB taxonomy): Bacteria > Bacillota > Clostridia > Lachnospirales > Lachnospiraceae > JAHZHG01. The sequence continues at coordinate 16,238 of JAHZHG010000002.1, read as the reverse complement.
AGTGTTGGACTATATGGAAGCATTGAACGATACTGTTGTAGATGTTGGCGGAAGTCTTAGAAAAGAAAATAAATTATTTGATTTTACGTGTTTCAGGGAGGCATGGCTGAACGCTTGTCTGCACAATCGCTGGTCAAGACAGACACCGCCAGCGGTATATATGTTTGAAGACAGGATTGAGATTATATCTGTCGGAGGCCTGCCGGATGGACTTACATTAGATGAGTTTTATGAAGGAAAAAGTAAACCTGTGAATCTTGAACTTCAGCAGATTATGGTGCAGTTAGATTATATAGAACAGACGGGACATGGGGTTCCTCTGATTGTATCCAGATATGGAAAGGAAGTATTTGATATTACGGAAAATTTTATTACTGTAACAATTCCGTTGAACAGAAAAAATATATCTGGAATGCAAATGGTAGAAACGGAAAAACAAACGCTTAATGAAAGAGATGAAAAGATACTTAAACTTATGGAAGAAAACAGTAGGATTACCGTAAGTGAAATTAGTCAGAAAATGGGAATTGGTGCAACAACCATTACAAAACGGATTAAGTATTTAAAAGAGCAAGAGCTTGTTGTAAGAAATGGTTCTAAAAAAAGCGGTCAATGGGTAGTGAATTGGCTTAGATGAAAGATGATTTGTCAAACCGGAAAATGATGTACTAATGGAAACTGTTATACGGGAACTGCCATATTATGTGTGATTTATATCAGAAAAATTTTTGGCCCTTACTTGACAGTAGCATATGGAGCAAAGGTGCGGGCATACCTGCAGCGGGGCGCAAAGCCTCTGCCAGGATTTAATATATATCCGAATCCGCAGGTCGGGTATGGTGCGCTGTGCCTGAGGAATAGTCTGCCCACATACATGATCAGGTGAGGAAAAGGCGCTTGCGTCAAACGGAATATTTAATTTGCGCATAATGTATATTTTTTACGAAAAATGTATGTTTAGACTAGATAATACAGCCAATATTTGATATACTTAAATATGCTTTAATTGCAGAACTGAGTTATTTGTTTAGTATTACTTTTCTTCAGCGTGCAGAGGCGGAGAAGATAACAAAAGCAGATAAACATAAGGTTTGCGGATCAATTTGATAAGGAAGGTGAGCAATTGGAAAACTATACTAAGTATAAGTTGAAAAGCAGCGACGAATTGGCGTCAGTATTGGCCGATAAGGATAACCTGTTTATCGTTGCTTGTAACAAGTGCTTCAAGGAATTTGAAACCATTGACGAACCCGATTGCGGTGAATTTGAGAAAATTGTTGCCGAACATGGAAAAACAGTCACAGGCAGTATAAAGGTTGACTTTTTGTGCAACAAAACCCAGACAGAAAGGAAGCTACAGGACGTGATTCCGGAGGGCACGGAAAATGTTTTCGTAATCTCCTGCGGCCTGGGTATTCAGACTGTTGCGGATTTAGCCGGAAAACCTGTATACGCGGCCAGCAATTCACTGAACTACCGGGGGCATCATGGTATGGCGCTGACAAAGCGGAGCTGTGACGCATGTGCGCAATGCTACCTGAATATCACCGGCGGAATCTGCCCGATCGTTGACTGCTCAAAGAGCCTGGTTAACGGACAGTGCGGCGGTGCGAAAAACGGAAAATGTGAAGTAGACGGCGAGAAAGACTGCGCCTGGGAAAAGATATACAGAAGGCTGGAAAAACAGGGCCGCCTGGAAGAGTTTTTGGATCAGCCCGTACAGGTGCGTGATTACTCAAAGGTTAATTTCAAGTTTATCAATGATTATGTAAAATCTATTCGGGAAAACCGGCTTGCCGGGTATTACGGCGGCGTGCATCCCACAGAGCGCAAGGAGTTCACCGAGCATCTTGCCCTGGAGAGATTCCCGGATCCGGAGGTCGTGGTTATTCCGCTGTCCATGCACGCAGGTGCACCTGCGAACCCTGTCGTGCAGGTGGGCGATACCGTTAAGGTAGGCCAGAAAATTGGCGAAGCGGCAGCCTTCATCAGCAGCCCGATACACTCCAGCGTCAGCGGAACGGTGATTGCCATTGAAAACCATCCGCACGCCACAAGAGGCGAATGTCTGTCCGTTGTTATCCGGTCAGATGGGAAAAATACTCTGCATGAATCCGTACAGCCTCACAAGGATCTTGACAGTCTGACCCCGGACGAGATTATCGATATTGTCCGCGAGGCGGGTATCGTAGGTATGGGCGGCGCCGGTTTCCCGACAGCGGTTAAGCTAAAACCTGCCAAGCCGGTGGATACGATTTTGTTAAACGGCTGCGAATGTGAGCCGTTGCTGACCGCAGACCACAGGGTACTCCTGGAGTTTGCAGACGACGTTATTTACGGTCTTAAGGCGATCATCAAAACCGTTGGCGCTGAAAAAGGCCTTATCGTAATTGAGGACAACAAGCCGGATGCCATTGAGCTGCTGCAGGCAAAAACTGCTGATTGCAGCAACATCGAAGTGGTAGTAGCCAAGACAAAGTACCCGCAGGGCGCTGAGAAGATGCTGATTAAGCGCGTTACCGGCAGAAAAGTGCCGAGCGGCGGACTGCCTGCAGACGTAGGGTGCGTAGTGAGCAATATCAGCACCACAAAGGCAATCTCTGACGCCATTCAGAAGGGTATGCCGCTGGTAGAGCGTGTAGTCACGGTAACCGGTGAAAGACTGAGAAAGCCGGGCAACTATATCGTAAAGATTGGTACCAATACAAAAGACCTGATTGATTACTGCGGCGGCATTATCGGCGACGATGTGACGATCAAGGCAGGCGGCCCGATGATGGGCTTTGTCCTGAACGATGTCAATGTGCCGATTATGAAGGGCTCCAATGGAATCATTGCCGTGGATACCGACCACACCGTAGAGCAGCCGTGTATCAAGTGCGGACGCTGCGTGGACGTATGTCCCATGGAGCTTTCTCCGCTGTATTTTGCAAAATATGCGGATGAGCAGAACTGGCAGGGAATGAAGGATAAAAATGTTATGGATTGCGTCGAGTGCAGATGCTGCGAATACATCTGTTCCTCCAAGATTCCGCTGGTCAGCAAGATTAAAGCCGGAAAAGGTGCAGTAAGGGGGATGAAGTGATATGTTAATTACCGAATTAAAAGCAAAGGAAACTATCGTATCACTGGTAGACGGAAAAAAGGTTTTTATCATTAATTGCCAGGGATGCAAAGAGGTTCATTTCCCGGAAAAGGAAGCCGTTGAATTGGAAAAGGAACTGGCTGCCGGCGGAAATGTGACCGGAGTGATTACTACGGACTACATATGTAACCCGGAAAACATGCAGCTGCGCCTCGAAAAACATAAGAGTGAGATCGAAGCGGCTGACGCAGTTCTTGTACTCTCCTGCGGCGTTGGCGTACAGACGATTGCAGGGTATCTGGAGGACAAAAAGGTATATGCGGCATGTGACACCTACCCGATGCCGGGCTTCCAGGGCGTAACCCCGTTAGAATACAAATGCGATCAGTGCGGCGAATGCTACCTGAACTTAACCGGAGGAATCTGCCCGATTACGGCCTGTTCCAAGAGCCTGGTCAACGGACAGTGCGGCGGCGCCAAGCACGGCAAATGTGAAGTGGACGGCGACATGGAATGCGGCTGGGAGCGTATCTACAGACGGCTTGAGCAGCTGGGACGCCTGGATGTATTGAAATGTCCGACGCAGGTACGTAATTTCGCAACAGACGATGAAGTAGCTAAGTAAAACATATTCAAAATATTAATGATTAGGAGCAATGTACAATGAAAATTACTGAGTTATTTGAACGTGGTGAATTTGTAGTTTCTGCGGAAGTAGGTCCGCCAAAAGGAATCCATATTGAACATCTGCTGGAAGAAGCGAAGACGTATTTAAGCGGCATTACTGCCGTAAACGTGACAGATAATCAGTCCTCCGTTATGCGCCTTGGCTCCCTGGCAACCTGTAAAGCGCTGAAGGACGAGGGCCTGACTCCGATTTTCCAGCTGACCTGCCGTGACCGGAACCGTATCGCACTGCAGTCCGATCTGCTGAGCGCAGCTATGCTGGGTATCGAGAACCTGCTGCTGTTAACCGGAGACCATACCAAGATGGGCGATCATCCGCAGGCAAAGCCGGTATTTGATCTGGATTCCGTTTCTCTGATCCATACCGTGAAAAAGCTGGAAGAGGGCGTAGACCTGGGCGGAAACCCGCTGGTCGGCGAGCCGCCTAAGTTTGCCAAGGGCGCAGTTGTATCTCCCTGCAGCGATTCCGTTGACGCACAGCTGGCAAAGATGGAGCGCAAGGTTCGCGCAGGCGCAGACTACTTCCAGACCCAGGCCGTATACGAGCCGGAGAAATTCATCAAATTCATGGAAAAAGCAAAACAGTTTGGCAAGCCGGTTCAGCTGGGAATCGTAATTCCCAAGTCCGCAGGAATGGCCAAATACATGAACGACAATGTTGCCGGTATCCATGTTCCGCAGGATATGATCGACGAGCTGAAGAAGGACAAGGAAAAGACAAAAGCCGGCATCACCGGCGTGGAGATTGCCGCACGCATCATCAAAGAATGTAAGCCGTACTGCCAGGGCGTACATATCATGGCGCTGGGCTGGGAGTCCAAGGTGCCGGATCTGCTGAAGCTGGCCGAAATCTAAGGGATCGCTGCAAAATGATGGCGATAAGTTAAGGTTAAAGACCGAAGGCTGTTTTATGCTTTCGGTCTTTTTTCGTTATCCGTCTCGATTTTCTTTACCGATAAGCCATTTGGGGGATTTTGTGTTATAATCAATCTGTTCAAGCGCTTAAACAGATTGGAGATTGACATGGAAAATACGGTTCAGGATATCGAGCGGCTGAAAAGGGAATTTCACTCGTGCCAGAAGCTGCTGACTGCCCTGGGAGATGAAACAAGGCAGCATCTGCTGTTGATTATGCTGGGCGGACAGTGCGGAGGCAGCCGCGTGGTGGACATTGCAGAGCAGACGCATTTATCCAGAACGGCAGTGTCTCATCACATACAGATACTTAAGGATGCAGGCATCATAAAGTCCAGAAAAGAAGGTACATTGATTTATTACTATTTGAATCCGAGGGACAGCGAGATCAAAAGAATGATTCGGCTTTTTCAGGACGTCCAGCGTTTCATGAAAAATGTACCGGACAGAAGCGGAAATGAGGAAGAGGAGGAATAAGGAATGGAAGTATTAGAGGCAATGGAGAAGCGGCATTCTGTCCGCGCTTATACCGACAGAAAAATTGAAGGGGAAGTTAAAGCGAAGCTGCAGAGCTTTCTGGAGGCATGTAACAGGGAGAGCGGGCTGCACCTGCAGCTGGTTACGGATGAACCGAAGGCATTTGACGGCTTCATGGCACACTACGGGAAATTTTCCGGAGTAAAAAACTATATTGCCTTGGTAGGGAAAAAGCGCGCCGATCTGGATGAACAGTGCGGATATTACGGAGAAAAGGCCGTACTTTACGCCCAGCAGCTGGGATTGAATACCTGTTGGGTTGCGCTGACCTACAGTAAGGGCAAAAGCGCATTTCAGGCTGCGCCCGGGGAAAAGCTCTGCATGGTAATCGCCATTGGCTATGGACAGACTCCGGGCAGCCCGCACAAGTCTAAGGACGCTGCGCAGATAGCAAAGGCAGCCGGCGCCGTGCCGGACTGGTTTAACCAGGGA
>JAHZHG010000002.1:6014-10572 GCA_019420425.1 Clostridiales bacterium | reverse complement strand
TGCTGCGCTTCTCGCACCGACGGCAATGAACCAGCAGAAGTTTACCTTTACGCTGGACGGAGATCGGGTGTCGGCAAAGGCGGGGATAGGATTTTACACCAAAGTTGATCTGGGAATCGCAAAATATCATTTTGAAATTGGCTCAGGAAAAGATAAATCCGTGTGGAAAAAATAGGGCAATGCGCAAATATTTTCTATTGTTGACAAAGTATTTCTGCGGGACTATAATATAACAGTGAGTAAAACAGAGTATGTTTTGCAAAGCGAATTATTGATTGAGTTAAAAGCTCAAATTTTATAAGTTGATTACTCTATAATCAGTGTGAAAGCATGTCATCTTGTGAAACGGTCAATAAGAGTAGCAGATATACTCTGAACAATTATAGAAAGTGTATTCTTTTCTAATGACGTAAGTGAAACAAGCGGGCTGTCCGCTTGTTTTTTTTACGTCAATCCCTCCGGGATAGGGAAAAGATGTGGAGGAATGGAACAGTGAATTTGGAGGAACAGAAGTCCGCTCCCATATATGAAGCGCTGGAGCGGTTCAGGAAAAGACGGGTGGTGCCTTTTGACGTGCCCGGACATAAACGCGGGCGCGGAAACCCGGAGCTGGTGGAGCTGCTCGGGGAGAAATGCGTCGGCCTGGATGTGAATTCCATGGAGCCTCTGGACAATCTGGGGCATCCGGTTTCCGTGATCCGCAGGGCGGAGGAGCTGACTGCGGAGGCCTTTGGCGCCGCCCATGCCTTTCTGATGGTTAACGGAACCACCAGCTCTGTGCAGTGTATGATCCTTTCCGTATGCCGGGCCGGAGATAAGATTATTCTGCCAAGGAATGTACACAAAAGTGTGATTAATGCCCTGGTGCTCTGCGGCGCAGAGCCTGTATATGTGGAGGCCAAGGTCAATCCCAGGATCGGCATAGCTATGGGCGTTGAGGTGGAAGAAATGCGCAGGGTGATGGATGAGCATCCGGACGCGGCAGCTGTTTTTATCAATAATCCGACCTACTACGGCATTTGTTCCAACATAAAGAAAATCGCGGAGCTGGCCCACGAGCGAGGGATGAAGGTGCTGGCTGACGAGGCCCACGGAACGCATTTGTATTTTGGAGAAAACCTTCCCATGCCGGGGATTGCAGCAGGCGCAGACATGGCGGCGGTTTCCATGCACAAATCGGGGGGAAGCCTGACTCAGAGCTCGATCCTGCTGTGCGGGCCGTCCATGGACGCGGAGTACGTCCGCCAGATTATCAATCTGACCCAGACGACCAGCGCCTCCTATCTGCTGCTGTCCAGCCTGGACATTTCCAGGAGAAACCTGGCCCTGCGGGGAAAAGAATCTTTTGCAAAGGTGACGCAGATGGCCGAGTATGCCAGAAGCGAGATCAATGAAATCGGCGGCTACTACGCATATGGAAAAGAGCTGATCAACGGAGACAGCGTATACGATTATGACGTGACAAAGCTTTCCATTTATACGCAGGGAATCGGATTGACGGGAATCGAAGTCTATGACCTGCTGCGTGACGAATATGATATTCAGACTGAGTTTGGGGATATCGGCAATGTGCTGGCCTACATTTCCATTGGAGACAGGATTCAGGATATTGAGCGGCTGGTGGGGGCTCTGGAGGATATCCGGCATGTGTATGAGCGGGATTCCAGCGATCTGTACTGCGGTGATTTCATTAAGCCGGAGGAGGTAATGAGTCCGCAGAAGGCATTTTATGCGCCGAAAAGGAAGCTGCCTGTCCGGCAGGCGGCCGGGGCCGTATGCGCCGAGCTGGTCATGTGCTATCCGCCGGGGATTCCGATTCTGACGCCCGGAGAGCGGATCACAGGGGAGATTATCGACTATATTTTATACGCAAAGGAAAAGGGCTGTTCCCTGCAGGGAACCATGGATCCTGCGGTTGAGTATCTGCAGGTTATTGCAGAGAGGAGATGACGGAAATGGATATCTGGTTTTCCCAGATGGATACGGAAAACGTCAAGACCAGTATCCGCGTGGATAAGCAATTATTCAGCGCCTCCAGCGAATATCAGCGGATCGATGTTTTTCAAACAAAGGAGTTTGGAAAAATGATTGTGCTGGACGGAGAAATTATTTTTTCCGAGGCAGACGAATTTATATATAACGAAATGGTCGTGCATGTACCCATGGCCGTTCATCCCCAGGTGAAAAATGTGCTGATTATCGGAGGCGGGGATGGGGGAGTGGCCAGAGCCTGCATTGAATATCCGGAAATTGAGACGATAGATGTGGTAGAGCCGGACGAGCTGTTTATCAAGGTCAGCCGGGAGTTTTTTCCGGAAACCGCGAGGGGCTTCGACGACGCGCGGGTAAAGATCAGCAATGCGGACGGGCTGCGCTTCTTAAGAAGATGCGAAAACAAATACGATTTGATCATCAACGATTCTACGGATCCCTTCGGCCATACAGAAGGACTGTTTACGAAAGAGTTTTACGGGAACTGCTACCGGGCGCTCAGAGAAGACGGGATTATGGTTTATCAGCATGGAAGCCCGTTTTACGATGAGGATGAGGCGGCCTTCCGGGCCATGCACAGGAAGGTTTACCGGAGCTTTCCCATCAGCCGGGTTTACCAGGCGAGTATACCGACCTGTCCGGCAGGATACTGGATGTTTGGCTTTGCCTCAAAGAAATATCATCCCCTCACGGACTTTGACCCGGAGCGATGGAACCGGCGTGGGATAAAAACCTGGTATTATACAACAAACCTTCACCGGGGAGCCTTTATGCTGCCCAAATACATTGAAGATCTACTGGAAGAGGAGGAGAACAGAAAATGAGCAGATTAATGATTATCGGATGCGGCGGAGTAGCTTCGGTAGCGATTCACAAATGCTGTCAGAACAGTGAGGTATTCGAGGAAATCCTGATTGCCAGCCGTACAGTGTCCAAATGCGATGCCCTGAAGGAAAAGCTTCAGCCCACGACAAGGACAAGGATTTCCACCGCCAGCGTGGATGCGGACAATGTGGAGGAGCTGACGGAGCTGATTTACGCCTGGAAGCCGGATGCTGTGCTGAACGTAGCGCTGCCTTATCAGGATTTGACGATCATGGATGCGTGTCTGGCGGCAGGGGTGCATTACATCGATACGGCCAACTATGAAGCGGAGGATACCGACGATCCCAAGTGGCGTGCGGTTTACGAGGAGCGCTGCAAGCGGCTGGGCTTTTCCGCGTATTTTGATTATTCCTGGCAGTGGGCATATCAGGACAAATATGAAAAAGCCGGCCTGACCGCCCTTCTCGGAACGGGCTTCGATCCGGGAGTGACCAGCGTATTTACCGCGTATGCGCAGAAGCATTATTTCGATGAAATCCATACCATCGATATATTGGACTGCAATGGGGGAGACCACGGGTATCCGTTTGCCACCAATTTTAATCCGGAAATCAATCTGCGAGAGGTATCGACCCCCGGCTCCTACTGGGAAAATGGAAAATGGGTAGAGGTAGCGCCGATGAGCATTAAGCGAGAGTACGACTTTGCGGGAGTTGGGCAGAAGGATATGTACCTGCTCCATCACGAGGAAATAGAGGCCCTGGCGAAAAATATTCCCGGCGTAAAGCGGATTCGGTTTTTCATGACCTTTGGACAGAGCTATCTTACCCATATGAAGTGCCTGGAAAACGTGGGGATGCTCTCCACGACACCGGTCGAATTTAACGGGCAGCCCATAGTGCCGATCCAGTTTCTAAAAGCGCTGCTCCCGGATCCGGCATCCCTGGGGCCGAGAACGGTGGGAAAGACGAATATCGGGTGCATTTTTACCGGCATAAAGGATGGAAAAGAGAAAACCCTCTATATTTACAATGTATGCGACCATCAGGAGTGTTACCGGGAGGTTGAATCTCAGGCGATTTCTTATACGACAGGTGTTCCGGCGATGATCGGGGCGATGCTGGTGGTTTCCGGGGTATGGAAAAAGCCGGGGGTGTTTACTACAGATGAATTTGATCCGGATCCATATATGGAGGCGCTGAATCGTTGGGGGCTGCCATGGGTGGTTGAAGAGAACCCGACGCTGGTGCCGTAGTAAACGATACAGAAATTTGGTGAACAGCAATGAAAATAAACGAAGTTCCAACCCCGGCCTATGTCCTGGACGAGGCAAAGCTGATTCGGAATCTTGAGCTGCTGGAGAGTATCCAGAAGCGGACAGGGTGCCGGATTCTCCTGGCCCAGAAGGCATTTTCTATGTTCTGCGAATATCCGCTGATAGGGAAATACTTATCCGGCACTACCGCCAGCGGGCTGTATGAAGCCAGGCTGGGCAAGGAGGAAATGGGCAAGGAAAATCATGTGTTTTCCCCTGCCTACCGGGAGGAGGAGATCGATGAAATTGCAGATATTTGCGATCATGTGATCTTCAACTCTTTCTCTCAGCTGCGCAGGTTCAGAGAACGCTGCCAAGGCAGGACGAGTATCGGGCTGAGGATTAATCCGGAGTGTTCTACCCAGGGGGAGCATGCGATTTATGATCCCTGTGCGCCTGGCTCCAGGCTGGGGGTTACTCTCCGGA
>JAHZHG010000002.1:0-6004 GCA_019420425.1 Clostridiales bacterium | reverse complement strand
GGAACATTGAACAGGAGCAGCGAAGGAATGACCGTTTTTTGGAGGGCGTGGAGGGGCTGCACTTTCATACGCTTTGCGAGCAGAATGCGGATGATCTGGAGACGACGCTGACGGCGGTGGAAGAAAAATTTGGCTTTTGCCTGAAACGGATGCGCTGGCTGAATATGGGCGGAGGGCATCATATTACCAGGGCAGATTATGACGTGGAGCGTCTGATAAACTGTATAAGCCATATGCAGGAAGCCTATGATCTGGAAATTTATCTGGAGCCTGGGGAGGCAGTGGCTCTGAATGCGGGATATCTGGTGACCGAGGTAATGGATATCGTGGATAACGGAATACAGACCCTTATCCTGGATGCCTCTGCCGCCTGCCACATGCCGGATGTGCTGGAAATGCCATACCGGCCGCCGCTGAAGGACAGCGGAAAGCCAGGGGAGAAGCCGTATACCTACCGTCTCTCCTCCTGTACCTGCCTGGCGGGTGATATTATCGGGGATTACTCCTTTGACCGGAAAATCCGGCCAGGAGACCGGCTGTATTTTCAGGATATGGCGATTTACTCTATGGTAAAGAACAATACGTTTAATGGAATAGGGCTGCCGGCGATCATGGTCATGGACAGCGGGGGAAGCTGCCGGATGATCAGGCAGTTTGGATATGCAGATTTTAAAGAGAGGTTGTCTTAGCAAGGATGGAAAAGCGAAAAACGATACCCGGGCAGGACGGTTTTCACATGCCGGCCGAATATGAGCCGCACCGCGGCTGCGTGATGATCTGGCCGGTACGGCCCGGCTCCTGGCCGTACGGGGCGAGGGAGGCGCAGCAGGCCTTTGCCGGAATCGCCAGAGCCATTGCAGAGAGCGAAACCGTCTGGATGCTGGCGTCTGGGGAACATGCGGAGCAAGTGAAAACAGAATTTTCCCATGACCCCAATATTCGGGTTCTGATCATAGAAACGGATGATGCCTGGGCCAGGGACGTGGGGCCGACCTGCGTGGTGAACAGAGCAGGAGAGGTTCGGGGAATCGACTGGCAGTTCAATGCCTGGGGAGGAACCGTAGACGGCCTGTATGCCCACTGGGAGAAGGACAATCTTGCCGCCGGACAGATATGCCGCGAGCTGGGAATCGAATGCTACGATGCGCAGCACTTTGTCCTTGAGGGCGGAGCAATCCATACGGATGGGCAGGGGACGGTCCTGGTCACAGAGGCGTGTCTGCTGAGCCGGGGGAGGAATGCCGGACTCAGCCGGACAGAGATAGAGAAAATTCTGTGCGGCTATCTGGGAGCCGGCAAGGTAATCTGGCTGCCCCGGGGCATTTACCAGGATGAAACCAATGAGCACGTAGATAATGTATGCGCCTTTGTCCGCCCGGGAGAGGTGGTTTTAGCCTGGACCGATGACCGCAGGGATCCGCAGTGGGCGCTGAGCCATGCCTGCCTGGAGGTTCTGGAACAGGAACGGGACGCCCAGGGCAGGCCATTCATCATCCATAAGCTGCCCATCCCTCAAAAGCCGGTATGTATTACCGAAGAAGAGCTGGCCGGTTTTGTATTCGAAGAGGGAGAAGACGTGCGCACCGCAGGAGAACGCCTAGCTGCCAGCTACGTGAATTTTTATATTGCAAACGGAGGCGTGCTTGTCCCACAGTTCGGCGATGAAAACGATGGACAGGCACTGGAAATTTTAGGGAATCTCTTCCCGGAGCGGAAAATCATCCCGATTTATGCACGGCCGGTGATTGTCGGGGGTGGGAATATTCACTGCATCACTCAGCAGATACCGGCGGCGGAAACGAAGGGGATTCATACAACTCAATAAGTATAGGATTTTACACATGTTGGATTCCCGGACGCCGCTATGGAGGAGGTTGTCCATCCGTCGCTGATGGCAACGCTCCGGCGAACTAGCCGCTAACTCCAACTAAGACGCTCAGGAAAGCCTTCGCGCCTAAGTTTCCGTAAGCGTCGGATTTCACCTGCGCTAAACCCGCCCCTGAAGGCTCCTCCTGGACAACCTCCTCCATAGCGGCTGTGCGTCGAAGCCGTGAGAACAATTGAGGAAGTTTTTGGGCTCCCCGGCAAGGATGTATTGGACCTCAAGTTTTTGTCGCATTGCCGGTTAGTAGTGGCAGCTATTCTACCGCATGAGAAGAACAGCAGCCAGGGGTGGGCAGCATCCAGGAGGAGCCTTCAAGGGGCGCTCTTAGCGGAGGCGAAATTCGACGTTTACGGAGACTTAGGCGCGAAGGCATTCCTGAGCGTCTTAGTCGCAGTTAGCGGCTAGTTTGCCGGAGCGTTGCCCCAGTGACGGATGGATGCTGCCCACCCCTGGTGGCGTCCGGAAATCCATTGTGTAAAAAAACATACCCATTGAGCCACATTTACTGCTGCTTGTTAAATTTATATAAAATCAGCCAAACAGACGGGAGAGACAAATATGAGAAAGGTGACGATAGGAACGGTGCAGATGCGCTGCACCGCTTCCGTAGCGGAAAACATAGAAAAGGCAGACGCTATGGTGCGCCGTGCGGCGCAGCAGGGGGCAAATATTATTCTTTTACCGGAGCTTTTTGAGCGGCAGTATTTTTGCCAGGAACGCCGGTATGACTATTATCATTTTGCCAAACCGCTGTTGGAAAACGACGCGGTCTGCCATTTCCGCCTGGTTGCCAGGGAGCTGGAAGTGGTCATCCCGGTCAGCTTTTATGAAAAAGACGGATGCTCCCTGTATAACAGTGTGGCAATGCTTGACGCCGACGGTTCGATTATGGGAGTATACCGCAAGACCCATATCCCGGATGACCATTATTATCAGGAAAAATTTTACTTTACGCCGGGCAACACCGGCTTTCCGGTGTGGAATACCCGGTACGGCAGAGTCGGCGTAGGTATCTGCTGGGACCAGTGGTTCCCGGAAACCGCCAGGTGCCTGGCCCTGGGCGGCGCGGAAATGCTCCTGTATCCTACGGCAATCGGCAGCGAGCCGATCCTGAATTGCGACAGTATGCCCCACTGGCGCAGGTGTATGCAGGGCCATGCGGGCAGCAACCTGCTTCCGGTGGCGGCAGCTAACCGGATCGGGATGGAAACGGTGGAGCCGGACGAGGCGAACGGCGGGCAGCGGTCCTCCCTGCGGTTTTACGGTTCTTCCTTTATTACCGACGAAACGGGAGAGCTGAGGGCCTCCGCCTCCAGGGATGAGGAAGAGATCCTCACCGCCTCCTTTGATCTGGATCAGGTGGAAGAAAACCGGATGAGCTGGGGAATCTTCCGCGACCGCCGGCCCGAGTGCTACGGTGGGATAAGCCGGTAGTGTAAAATAGGACAAATGCGTAGGAATAAGCAATTGTCAGCACATGCTGTTCCGTGGTATACTAAACCTGTCGGAGGAGGAATTTCTGCAAATCTGATTGCTCCTCCGGTAGACTATTTTGGGAGGGTAATACAAATGAGATTTGGTATTTATTACGCGTATTGGACCAGAAACTGGAACGTAGACTACCGCGACTACATCCGCAAGGTAAAGCGCCTAGGCTTCGATATCCTGGAGATGTCGGTGATCCCGCTGATCAACGCCCCCGATTCCGAGCTTCTGGAGCTGAAGGCACTGGCCGAGTCCGAGGGACTGGCCCTGACCGCCGGCTACGGCCCGTCCGCACAGCATAATCTGGGCAGCTCCGATCCGGCAATCGTGAAAAATGCGATTGATTTCTACGGAGAGATTTTCCGCAAGCTGGAGCTGATGGATATCCACAAGATCGGCGGAGGCGTATATTCCTACTGGCCGGTGGATTACAGCAAGCCGGTGGACAAAGAGGGAGACTGGGCGCGTAGCGTAGCCAACGTCCGCACAGTGGGCAAGATGGCCGGAGATCACGGCGTGGACTTCAACCTGGAGGTACTGAACCGGTTTGAAGGCTACCTGATTAACACGGCTGCAGAAGGCAGAAAGTTTGTAGAAGAGGTAGATGTTCCGGCAGTCAAGCTGTTGCTGGACACCTTCCATATGAATATAGAAGAAAACAGCATGACCGAGGCCATCCAGACAGCAGGCGACCTGCTGGGGCACGTACATGTAGGCGAGAGCAACCGCCGTGTTCCGGGCAAGGGAAATCTTCCGTGGTATGAGATTGGGTCTGCCCTGCGTTCCATTGGATACGACAAGGATGTAGTATTTGAGCCGTTCGTAATGATGGGCGGCGAGGTAGGCGCAGATATCAAGATCTGGCACGACATCAGCAACGGAGCGACCGAGGAAGATTTGGACAGAGACGCCAAGAACTCCCTGGAGTTTTTACGTCACACCTTTAGAGGATAGATCCCAGGCATATTAGAACATAACTACAAAATGTTATATGATTGCTATCAATAAGTTTAAAATCGCTTCAAAGAGTGAGCGCAGTTTAGTCATGCGCTTACTCTTTTTTGTTAAAGTAAAGTTTTCCTACTAGAAAACCTTCAAACTAAAAATGTTTACTGGAAACGGGTATGACGAGACAAATGTGGTTAAGGTTGATACAGAAAATTTCATCAAATGAATCATCTTTAAAACTATAATTACAATCGCAGGAAGCTATTTTAGAAAGTGTAATAATAGGATGCTCGAAAGTATGAAAGGAACAAATTGATCCGGAAACCAGGTCTATGGTCAAGTTAATCACTTTAGAGGATAAAGAAGTAGGAGTTGCAGTTGGAATAGTTTACATTACAGATAGAGCGAGAAATGGAGCAGCAGTGGAAAGAATTAAATTTGAGAGTAACGCAGTGGCAGGGGTCATACACGGTACCATCGTAAGAAGAATTATTATCATAATTTTTATAGTATGTTTATGAGATCATTATGCAGCAAGGGATGCAAGAAATAGGCCCCACTCCTTCAAAAGTGAGGAGAGGGGAATTAAAATGTTGAAGCTACTTAGTATATTTTTTCTCAGATTGAGCTTTTATATATTCCTTGAGAACTAAATTAATATACTGGCTAAATGACCGATCATCTTCTTCCGCTAAGATTTTTAGCTTCTCAATAATATCCGAATCGAGGGTAATGCTTACTTTAGTTTTTAACGGTTTCATACATAAACTCCTTTTTTCGTACAATATATCATTTTGTAAGAAAACATATTGACAGTTCCTATAAAGTAGGATAAAGTAGGATAATAAGGGCTGAAAAGTGAAAGGGGGAGGAAGAGAGGTAATTTATTTGTCTGATTTTTAATAGATACATTTATTCATGAGAGGAGAGAGATTATTGATGGAAGTTAAAATGAAAAAGAATTACATATTTGGGGCTTTATCTGGCATGTTAGTTATGATAATAACAATACTCGGTTTATATCCCATGGCAGTTGAAGCTGCATGGCAGAAAAGTGGTACTAGTTGGTATTATCATGACGGTGCTAAACCTCATTTTGGTTGGGTTCTTACCGGAGATAAATGGTACTATACCGACAGCAACGGAAAAATGCTTTCTAATCAACGTATTACTTACCAGAACTCCGTTTACTATTTGCAGCATGACGGTTCGATGGTTACTGGATGGTATAAGGCTGGGAATACCTGGTATTACTTCAATAGCAGCGGCGCTGCAA
The DNA here is from genome assembly GCA_019420425.1 of Clostridiales bacterium. Taxonomy (GTDB): domain Bacteria; phylum Bacillota; class Clostridia; order Lachnospirales; family Lachnospiraceae; genus JAHZHG01. Next base: position 410 of record JAHZHG010000002.1, on the reverse strand, counting down.
GACAGGGCTGGGTAAAATCTGGTGATAGCTGGTACTATACCGACAAGAATGGAAAAATGCTCACTAGCCAATGGATTACAGATAAAGGGAAATGCTATTTTCTTCAGGCTAACGGTGTAATGGCTACCGGTTGGCTTAAAGTCGAAAATACTTGGTATTATTTTGATTCCAGTGGTGCTGCCAAGCAGGGATGGGTGAAATCTGGAAACTACTGGTACTATACCGACCAAAGTGGAAAGATGCTTACTAACCAATGGGTTACTGTTAATAGGAAAAAGTATTTTCTTCGATCCAACGGTATAATGGCCACCAGCTGGTATAAAGATGGAACAAATTGGTATTATTTTGATCAGTCAGGAGCAGCTGTTACTGGCTGGATACTTTCAAGCGGGAAATACTATTATGTTAAA
>JAHZHG010000199.1 GCA_019420425.1 Clostridiales bacterium | reverse complement strand
TGATGGACAGCATGGTACTGGGACTGAACAGCATTCAGGAAAATTACGGGAATGCATACAGCAGACTCACATTCAAGGAGGTGTAACAAATGCTGAACATGAACCTTCAGTTTTTTGCTCATAAAAAAGGTGTAGGATCCACAAAGAACGGACGTGACTCCGAGTCCAAGAGACTTGGCGCCAAGAGAGCAGACGGACAGTTTGTAAAAGCTGGCAACATCCTTTACCGTCAGCGCGGAACCAAGATTCATCCGGGCGTAAACGTTGGCAAAGGCGGAGATGATACATTATTCGCATTAGTAGACGGTGTTGTAAAATTTGAGCGTAAGGGAAGAGATAAGAAACAGGTTTCTATCGTTCCGGTAGCAGCAGAATAACAGCAATGGTGCTTTTGCAGGCTTCAAATCATTATGGTTTGGGGCCTGTATTTGTATCAGAGAATAATCCAGTGGAGGTCAGAATGTTTGCAGACAGAGCAAAAATAATCATTCGTTCCGGTAAAGGCGGCAACGGCCACGTCAGCTTCCGCAGGGAGTTATACGTTCCCAACGGCGGTCCGGACGGCGGAGACGGCGGCAGAGGCGGCGATGTGATTTTTCAGGTGGATGAAGGCCTGAATACCCTGTACGAATACCGCCACAAAAGAAAATTTTCCGCCCAGAACGGCGAGGAGGGCGGAAAGCGCAGATGCCACGGCGCAGACGGCGCAGATATTGTACTGAAGGTACCTCCGGGAACCATTATCCGGGAGGCACAGACCGGACAGGTTATCGCAGATATGTCCGGTGAAAACACACGGCAGATTATCCTAAAAGGCGGCAGAGGCGGAAACGGAAACATGCATGACGCCACCGCCACGATGCAGGTACCCAAGTACGCCCAGCCCGGCCAGGAGGCAAAGGAGCTGGAGGTGCTTCTGGAGCTGAAAGTGATTGCCGATGTCGGACTGGTCGGATTCCCGAATGTGGGCAAATCCACCTTGCTTTCCCGGGTGACGAACGCCCAGCCGAAGATTGCCAACTACCACTTTACCACACTGACGCCGAATCTGGGCGTGGTGGATTTAGACGGAGGAAACGGCTTTGTCATCGCCGATATCCCCGGACTGATCGAGGGCGCATCCCAGGGCGTAGGCCTGGGCCACGAGTTCCTGCGCCATATTGAACGGACAAAGGTAATGATCCACCTGGTGGATGCCGCTTCCACGGAAGGCCGGGATCCGGTGGATGATATCTATAAAATCAACGCAGAGCTGGAGGCCTACGACCCGAAGATCGCCAGCCGGCCCCAGGTCATTGCAGCGAACAAAATCGATGCGATTTCCGGACTGGAGGAGGATCCGGTCGCCCGGCTCAAGGCCGAATTTGAACCAAAGGGAATTCCGGTATTTGCCATTTCCGCAGTCAGCGGCCAGGGACTTAAGGAGCTGCTGCGCCACGTGCGCGCCATGCTGGATGAGCTGCCTGCAGACCCAACGGTGTTTGAACCGGAATTTTTCCCGGAGGAGCACCTGCGGGCGGACAACCTGCCCTTCTATGTGACAAAATCCGAGGAGGAGGAAAATACCTATCTGGTGGAGGGCCCCAAGATCGAGAAGATGCTGGGCTATACCCACCTGGATTCCGAAAAAGGCTTTACCTTCTTCCAGAATTTTCTAAAGGACAACAAGATACTGGACGAGCTGGAGGCCCTGGGCATACAGGAGGGCGATACCGTACGGATGTACGGCCTGCAGTTCGACTATTATAAATAAGGAGTACCAGCTATGACAAGTAAGCAGAGAGCCTATTTAAAGAGCCTTGCCATGACCATGGAGCCGATTTTCCAGATCGGCAAGTCCAGTCTCACCCCCGAGGTGACGGCGGCCATAACCGAGGCGCTGGAGGCCAGGGAGCTGATCAAGATCAATGTGCTGCAGAACTGTGCAGATGATGCCAACGAGCTGGCCTGTATGGTGGCCGAGCGCACCCGCTCCCAGGTGGTGCAGGTGATCGGCAAGAAAATTGTGCTGTATAAAGAGGGAAAAGAAGAAAAGAAAAAGATTCTTCTGCCCAGATAACGACCGGGAGGAGTACAGATGTCAGAAAAAGTCGGGATAATGGGCGGGACCTTTGATCCGATCCACATCGGCCATCTGATTCTGGGAGAATATGCGTGCCAGCAGTTCGGCCTGGATTACGTGATGTTCATGCCCAGCGGCAATCCGCCGCACAAGCTTCACCGCACAGGCCGGGCGTCTACGCCGGAGCGCGTGGACATGGTGCGTCTCGCCATACAGGAAAATGATCATTTTCAACTTTCACTGGAAGAAATCCACGATGAGGGTTATACTTATACCAGACAGACGCTGGAGCGGCTGACGGCTGCGCATCCGGATACGGAATACTACTTTATCATGGGGGCAGATTCTCTTCTGGCCTTTGACACCTGGAAGGATCCCGATCGGATCTGTGCGCTCTGCCATTTGGTGGTGGCTGTGCGCAACCATCTGGACGACGGGGTGCTGGAGGAGAAAATCCGGGAAGTCTCCCTGCGGTATCACGCATCCATACAGAAGCTGGAGACACTGAATATCGACATTTCCTCCGAAACCCTCCGCAGCTGGGTAAAAGAGGGCCGTTCCATCCGGTACTATGTCCCGGATCCGGTGGTGCGCTATATTCAGGAAAAAAAGCTCTATGTCCCGAGTACCGATAAAGGAATGAGAATACAAAATGGCTGATTATAATATCCCGAAAATGAGCAGCAAGCTGCAAAAATATCTGAATGAAGAGCGATACAATCACACCCTCGGGGTAATGTATACCTCCGCAGCCCTGGCGATGTGTTATGGCGCAGATCTGGAAAAGGCGCAGGTAGCCGGGCTGCTCCATGACTGTGCCAAATGTATTCCCAATGACAAGAAGCTGAAAATCTGTAAAAAGCATAATATTCCCGTTTCTACGGCAGAAAACAATACGCCGTATCTGCTTCATGCGAAGGTGGGCGTATATATTGCCGAGGAAAAATATAACGTTCATGATCCGGAAATTCTGGGCGCGATCCGCTGGCACACCACCGGAAGGGCAGAGATGACGCTGATGGAGGAGATCGTCTTTCTGGCCGATTATATCGAACCGATGCGTTGCAAGGCGGAGAACCTGCCAGAGATCCGCAGGCTGGCGTTTCAGGATCTTGACCTTGCCGTCTATATGACGCTCAGGGATACGCTGGACTATTTGGGGGCAGCCGGCAGCGCCGTAGACGAGACGACGAGGTCAGCCTATCTCTACTACAAAGAAAAAACAGGGAATTGAGCAAAGAAAGGAGCACCAATGGCAGATAAACGAGCAAAGGAAATGGCAAAGCTGGCCTGTGAAGCGCTGGAAGAAAAGAAAGCCATAGACCTGAAGGTAATTAACATTGAAGGCGTATCTGTGCTTGCCGACTATTTTCTGATTGCCTCCGGCTCTAACCGGAACCAGGTACAGGCAATGGCAGATTATGTGGAAGAGGTTCTTCACAAAGCCGGGTATCCGTCAAAGCAAGTTGAGGGCTACCAGACGGCAAACTGGATTCTGATCGATTACGGCGATATCATCGTCCACATTTTTGATTCAGAAAACCGTTTGTTTTATGATCTGGAGCGGATATGGAGAGACGGAAAGGACATTTCGATAGACGAGCTGAAGGACTGAGATCAGCGGCAAAAGAGGAGGATATATCATGAGTGTAGACAACCGGTTAATGATCAAGAATTTAATGAACCAGCAGGAGCTTATCCTGGCGTACTGCAGAACGACGAATATGCCGTTTATCGTATGCGACCCGGAGAGCTTCAACGACCAGGTGTGGATATTTACTACCGTTGAGGAGCTGCAGGCGTTTGGCAAGCCCTACGCAGAGAAAAAGATCCCCCTGGTGGGAATGAAATATCCCCAGGAGCGTTTCCAGGCGATGTTTACCGGTCTTTACCATATCGGGGTAAATTCTGTGGTATTTGTAAACGGTGAGACGAAGGAGGAGTTTGAACTGTCTGAGCTGGCCAAGGAGCCGGATTTCTCGCAGCTTAAGCCCCAGGACCGCCCGGTGCTGAACCCGCTGCTCCAGCTGGCCGGACTGTATTTCTGCCAGGAGGCTTACCGCCCTGTACCGAATGAGGAAAAGCCGGGACTGAAGGAGCTGGAAGAAGAGCTGGCGGTAAATCTGACCAGAAGCCGTTTTGTCGGGGGAATTGAGCTGGTTGAGGGACCGGGAACGGATGTGGAAAAGCTGCAGAAGCGTCAGTACCGCCTGCCTTTGCTGAAAAACAAGCAGGAGGAGACCATTCAGCCGATTTTCACCGATGTGATCGAGTTCAACAAATTCAACAAAGAAAAGAAGCTCAAGGCGATCTCCATCCCCTTTGTGGATCTGCCCCAGTTCCTGTTGAAGGATTCCAAGGGGTTTATCTTAAATCCTCAGGGCTTCCATATCATCCTGACCAAGGAGCTGCTGGCCGGGCTGTATAAGCGGTTCAATATCATGCCGCGCGGCTTAAAGCCCGCCGCGCCCTCTGCAGCTGCACCGGCCGGAGGGGCGAAGGCGGCTGCACCAAAGGCAGAGCCAGCGCCAGAAAAGAAAACAGAAGAATAAAACGAACGCTCCCGGGAGCCTGTGCAGGCTGTACCGGGAGTATTTGCGTCTATGTACGGCGATGCGGATGCTACTGGTAGAAGCGCATCACCCCGTATACCTTACCTAAAATCTCCAGGTCTCCATGAACAATAATCGGATCCATGGTGTCGTTCTCTGGCTGGAGGCGGTAGTAGCCGTCTTCCTTGTAGAAGGTCTTTACCGTTGCGGAATCATCGATCAGAGCTACGATGATTTCGCCGTTCTGCGCAGTGTTCTGCTGGCCGACCAGAAGCTTGTCGCCCTCAAAGATCCCGGCGTTGATCATGCTTTCACCTTTTACCTCCAGAATGAAGCAGTGCTTGTTCGGCAGATACTCGGTGGGAATGGGGAAGTAGCTGCTGACGTTTTCCTCGGCAAGGATTGGCTGGCCGGCGGCTACTCTGCCGACGATGGGCACATTTGCCATTTCCCTGCGGACCAGGGAAAAGCTGTCGTCCAGAATCTCAATCGCCCGGGGCTTGGTCGGGTCGCGGCGGATGTAGCCGTTCTTCTCCAGGGACTCCAGGTGGGCGTGGACGGATGAGGTGGACTTCAGATTTACCGCCTCGCAGATTTCGCGGACTGCGGGGGGAAAGCCGCGGTTTAAAATTTCACTTTTGATATATTCGAGAATTTCCTGCTGCTTGGCGGAAATTTTGCCATTTGCCATATGATTTTCCTCCTGAACGAATTATCTGATTATAGTATAGCACACATGTTCTGAAATTGCAAACAAACGTTTAGAATATTTGTTCGTCCGGTATCGGGGCTGAGGGTAATCCGGATTGCAAATTTCCCTTGAGGATGCTAAGATAGGGCTGGCGATTGTCCCAACCTTGTTCAGTCAAAAGCAGAAAATATAGAGAAAAACAGGCGCGCCTGAAAAAATTTGCCGCGCAGAGGAGAAGCTATGGACGACATCCAGATTATACATACGATGGGAAGGAATAATTGTGGTGGCCGGTGCGTCATACACGCCCACGTGCGTAACGGAAAAATTGAAAAACTGACGACAGACAGAAAAGCAGAGGAATGCGAAGGTATTCCTTTACGTGCGTGTGTACGGGGAATGAATTACCACAAAACCTTCC
>JAHZHG010000198.1 GCA_019420425.1 Clostridiales bacterium | reverse complement strand
CTTTAACACCTGGCAGTCCACCATAAACTCAATAAATTCCTGTTTGTATGCTTCCATAGTGCGTATTCTCCTTATTCATCTGTTATTTTTCCTTGGTTTAGCCCGGACAATCAGAAAAGGGATTGCCGAATATGAAGCTATTCTATCATATTCGGCAATCCCTTTCAATCGCGGATGGGCCAAAAATCGGAAAAACGGCGTTGTAAAATAGACTGCCGCCGAAACCCAGAAGCTGATCTCCCCTCAGTGCTCCGGTACCATCAGAGGCGCCTCCCCTTCGAACCGAAGGTACTGCCGCTCAATGATTTCTTCAATAACGATATCCGGCTTTTCTTTTTCGATGATCTCCCTGGCCCGTTCTGCGCTGTTTACCACCTTCACGTCCGCGTATCTGGCCGCCAGGTATTTCATCATGGCCAGGCCGAAGGAGTCGCGCAGCATCAGCACGCTTCGCTGATCCGGTGCATCCGAGGTATAGTGGTAGTAGGCCTCGTCGGGCTCTGCTTCTTCCAGCTGCACGGTAACGCCGGGGCTGTAGCCCTCGATCTGGTAATCGATGTCGTCTGTATAGTCGTCTTGGATGCCCAAATATTCGGCTAGGTCGCCTGCACGGTTTGCTGCGGGTGTGATCTCCACATCGTCCAGGCCGGGGGCGGTTCCCTGCAGCTGCCGGTTGATGGCCTGCGCGCCGATAAATGCGCCGATATCGTTCCAGTGGGTGTCTGATTTAAAATAAAGCGGATAGCTGCCTTTGCTTTGCAGAAAGACGTCCTTGAGATAAATCACCTGCACATCCGTCTTCTCCTGCAAATACTCCACCGCCCATTCTGTCCTGCATTTGTCCGTGTCCCTTCTTATATTGGAAGGCATATATTCTGCATAAACCTGCTCTTTGTTTGGCGGGATAAACAGCAGATACTCCTGTCCGTTGTCCCGGAAGTATGCGCTCACCTCCTGATACATATCCGCGATGGTTTTCAGCTGATCTTCGGTATACAGGTTAGTGCCGACATAATCCGCAATGGCATTTTCTCCTTCCACGGCGATCGTATAGTAAAGCCAGCCGTCCTTGCCTGCGGTAACCGGCTGTATCCCGTTGCGCACCATAAAATTGGACTCATACGCTGACAGTGTGTTTTCGGCCAGGGAGTTCAGGCGCTTCAGCTGGTTTTTAAACGGCAGGCGGTCATTATAGTAATCCTCAACGCCCTGGGGGAACCCGGAAATCTTCTCCAGGGACACCTCTGGAAATTCTGCATACGTTCTGTTTTCATGATTTTCGCTGTCAATATAGCCGCGCACGGCCGGATAAACCAGATTAGGCAGCGCTAAAGACAGGAAAACGCTGCGATAATGATTTTTTTCTTCACTTGTATTTCCCTCAGAATCTAAAGTAAATAAACGGATTGTAGGTATCGCTTGCCAGCAGGACGATGCTGAAAAACAATAAGGCAAACAGAATTGCCGCTTCGCCCCAGTGGATTGTATGTTCGTCATACAATCTTTGCTTCAGCCCGGGCAAGAGACGCACAAGCGCCCCGCTGCACAGAATGCCCAGCAGCACAAGCAGGATCACCTTCAGGCCAAGCACATCCGAAAGGGCATTGTCTCCGCCGGCGAAGCTGAACATCCGCCTGACGTAGGCAAGAGCATGGCGTATACTTTCATGCCGGAAAAAGACCCAGCCCACGGTCACCACTACACAGGCATACAGATGATTGAGACATTTTAGCGGATTCTTTTTTAGCAGCCTTCCCAAAAATCCACGCTCCAGCAGAAGAAAGGCTCCGTGATACAGTCCCCAGAAAATAAAGCTGTAGCTTGCGCCGTGCCATAAGCCGGTCAGGAAAAATACAATCATCAGATTCAGGTATGTACGGTACTTTCCCTTCCGGTTTCCGCCCAGAGAAATATATACATACTCCTTAAACCAGGTGGACAGCGAAATATGCCACCTCCGCCAAAATTTCTTTATGGATGCGGACAGATACGGATAATTAAAGTTTTCGCTGAAATCAAAGCCGAACATCTTTCCCAGTCCAATTGCCATATCGGAATATCCGGAAAAGTCAAAGTATATCTGAAGCGCATACAGAACCGCCCCCAGCCACAGTGCGCCTGAGCTCATCGTCAGCAGCTCGGCATCCATAATCGCGTCGGCGTAAACGGCCAGATTGTTGAGAGAATCACCTTTTTGGCAAGGCCGTAGATAAAGCGCTTTATTCCGTAGACCTTCTTCTCATCCGTGCTTTTGCGGCTGTCGATCTGCTCCTCCACATCATGGTATTTGACGATGGGACCTGCGATCAGCTGAGGGAAAAAAGAAATATACAGCAGCAGCTTCCAGTAATTCCTCTGGGCTCTGTTTTCTCCCCTGTATACATCAATGACATAGGAAAGCGCCTGAAAGGTATAGAACGATATGCCGATCGGAAGGGCGATCTCCCGTATCGCCAGCAGCTCCCGGCCGGCAAAGCGCCCCAGCGTATTGGCAAAAAGATTGAAATACTTAAAATACCCCAGGATGGCAAGATTGACTGCCACACAGGCGCCCAAAACCAGCCTGCTCTTTTTCTGCTCCAGGGCAATGCCAAAAAGATAATTGATGGTCACGGACAGAATCATCAAAAGGATGTACTTTGGCTCGCCCCAGGCGTAAAAAATCAGGCTGGCGGCCAGCAATATATCATTTTTTGCCGCCAGGGGCGCAAGGGCATAAACGGCCAGCACAGCCGGCAGGAAAACCCATAAAAATATCATTGAACTAAATACCATTAGTCCGCTCCCTTAAAATTTCTTTCCCGCGTTCGGATGATCCTGTACAGCGCCAATCAGCTCTGCAATATCCTCCACACCGTACCGCTGCATATAGCCTTCAATTCCCTCAATGATCTCCAGCGTAGCTGCCGGATTGCGGAAGTTGGCTGTACCTACAGAAACAGCCGTTGCTCCTGCAAGGATGAATTCCAGGGCATCCTCTGCGGTAGCAATGCCTCCCATTCCGATGATGGGGATCTTTACTGCCTGGGCGGTCTGGTAGACCATGCGGACAGCGATGGGCTTGATCGCCGGGCCGGATACGCCGCCGGTGCGGTTGGCCAGGGCGAACATGCGGCGGTGCACGTCGATTTTCATGCCGGTAAGGGTATTGATCAGGGAGAGAGCATCGGCTCCGCCGCATTCGGCAGCGCGGGCGGTCTCGGCGATGTCGGTTACGTTCGGGCTAAGCTTCATGATTACCGGCTGTTTGGCCACTTTTTTGACCTCACGGGTAATTAATTCTACAGATTTGGGATTCTGTCCAAAGGCGATGCCGCCCTCTTTTACATTCGGGCAGGAGATATTGATCTCCAAAAGGTCTACCGGCTCCTCAGCCAGGGTCTCTACCACCTCACAGTAATCGGCAGCGCTTCTCCCGCACACATTGACCACGATTTTGGTGTCGTATTTCTGTAAAAAAGGGATATCGCGTTTGCGGAACACTTCGATTCCCGGGTTCTGCAGGCCAATGGCGTTCATCATTCCGCCGGTAATCTCTGCGATGCGCGGGGTGGGGTTGCCGGTCCACGGAACGTTGGCTACTCCCTTGGTCACTACGGCGCCCAGGCGGCTCAGATCTACAAATTCACTGAACTCCATACCGGAGCCGAAGGTTCCGGATGCGGTCATTACGGGATTTTTCAGCTCTACACCGGCTATGGTTACGCTTGTTTTCATCAGATTTCCACCTCCGTTGAGAGAAATACCGGACCTTCCTTGCAGATCCGCTTGTTGTGCACCTGGGAATGGCTATCCACTTCCGTTGACTTGCAGACGCAGGCCAGACAGGCGCCGATTCCGCAAGCCATTCGCTCCTCCAGAGAAAGCCAGCACTCGATCTGGTTTTCCTGGGCATAGGCCTTCAGCGCGCGCAGCATGGGCGTCGGGCCGCAGGCATAAATCACATCCGCCTTTAATCCCTGCCCACGGATGCAGTCCAGTACGTTTCCTTTTGTTCCCGCGCTGCCGTCCTCCGTTGCCAGGTACAGCTCTCCGTTTGCGGCCATCTCCTCAGTCAGAAACAGCTCGTCCCGGTAGCCGGCGACGGAAATTTTCCTTCCGGCCAGCCGTTTTCCCAGCTCAACCATGGGCGGGATACCGATTCCTCCCCCGATCAAAAAGGCGGTTTTCCCCTCCTCCATACGGTCTAAGGGGAAGCCATTGCCCAGCGGGCCGAGCAGCTCTACCGTATCGCCTGCCCGGTAGGCCGAGAACTCCTCTGTGCCTGCTCCGGCAATGCGGTAGACGATGCGCAGCGCGTTTCCGTCCGTTTCACAAATGCTGATCGGGCGGGGCAGCATCCGGCTTTTATCCTTGCTGTAGACGGATACGAACTGTCCCGGAACAGCGGCGGCAGCTATCCGTTCCGTTTTAATCCACATGCTGTATATTCCCGTGCCAATACATTCCTGGCGCTCTACCACGCCTGTCTCTTTCCATTTTTCTGCCATGGTATCCTCCGACGACACCCCGGCCGGCTCCCTGCTGCAGAGCCTCCGGGGTGTTTCTTTTCTGTAACGATTTATCTGTTCTGCAGCGCACCGTCGATATCAGCGACCATTGCTTCCACCGCTGCTCTGGATGCATCCGCAAAGTTCTCTTCACCGTACTTTGCATAGGCCTCCTGCTTATATGCGGCAATGATTCCCCGGGAAGAATTTACGATTGCGCCCAGGCCGTCTTCATTGAAGAAGTGAACCAGGTCTGCGCCCTTTCCGCCCTGTGCGCCGTAGCCCGGCACCAGAATCAGCGTCTTTGGCATGATGCCGCGCAGGATTTTCCCCATTTCCGGATAAGTGGCTCCCACAACAGCCCCCACATAGCTGTAGCCGCTTTCTCCGCAGAAATCCTCTCCCCAGGAGGCGACCTTTTCGCCAACCAGCTCGTAGAGCGGACGCCCGTCAACCAGCTGATCCTGGAACTCGCCGCTGGAGGGGTTGGAGGTCTTTACCAAAACAAACAGACCCTTTTTCTCCTGTTTGCAGACATCCACAAAGGGCTTTACCCCGTCGGAACCCAAGTAGGGATTTACCGTAGCGAAATCCTCATCAAAGGGAACGCAGGTCTGGCTGCCCACCTGCACTTTTCCCAGATGGCCCACTGCGTAGGCAGCAGAGGTGGATCCGATATCACCGCGCTTGATGTCCCCGATGACTACGAGACCCTTCTCTTTGCAATAGTCCAGGGTGCGCTTGAATACCCTCAGGCCCTCGATGCCGAACTGCTCGTACATGGCGATCTGAGGCTTTACTGCGGGGATCAGGTCATAGGTGGCGTCTACGATGGCTTTGTTGAACTGCCAAATGGCTTCTGCTGCGCCTTCCAGCGTCTCGCCGTATTCGGCAAAGGCTTTTTTCTGGATATGGGACGGGATGTAGTTCAGCATCGGATCCAATCCTACAACAATCGGTGCATGCGTTTTCTTGATGTTTGCTATCAGCTTGTCAATCATTTGTCTGTCTCCTCCAAATCACGATATACATTGCGTATGGCGCCGCACCTGCTGCGGCTTAGTTCTGGGATGCCTCTTGGTATACCTCTTGTGCCGCACCTGCTGCGGCTTAGTTCTGGGATGCCTCTTGGTAGACGATTTCTCCGCCGCAGACCGTAGCCCTTACTTTTCCCTTCACTTTTCTTCCGTGGAAGGGCGTGTTCTTTCCCATGGACGCAAAGGTATTTTTATCAATGGTAT
>JAHZHG010000197.1 GCA_019420425.1 Clostridiales bacterium | reverse complement strand
TACACCGTAACCGCGGAGCCCGTAAAGTACTACAGCTCGGCCATTGACGGATATGTAATCACCAACAGCTATACGCCTGGCGAGACCAGCCGGACGGTGACTAAGATCTGGAAGGACGAGGACAACCAGAGCGGAGTAAGACCGGCAGTCATTCTGGTACAGCTGCTGGCCGACGGGGAAGCATACGGCGAAGCGGCAGAGCTGAACGCGGAGAACAAATGGAGCTACACCTGGAATAAACTGCCAGAGATGAAGGCTGGTAAGGAAATCGTCTATACGGCAGAGGAAATTGACGGAATGACCGGCTACACCACCAGCTATAGTGAGGATACCTTTACCATTACCAATACGGCAATCCACTTTAACGTGAACAAGACAGAGCTTGGCAGCGGAAAAGAGGTGGACGGCGCCGAGCTTACCGTAATCGACAAGGAGAGCGGAAAGGTAATTGACAAATGGGTATCCCAGACCGGCAGAACCTACGACTTCGGCTCCAAGCTGGAATCGGGCAACGCCTACATTCTGAAGGAAACAGCAGCGCCGGAAGGCTATGCATACGCAGCTGACATCGAATTTAAAGTAGAAAAAGACGGTACAATCACCACCACAGCCAAAAAGCAGGTGAATGAACAAACCGGTGAGGCAGTGTACCTGGTGGAGGATGACATCAACAGGGTAAGAATCCTGAAAACAGATGAAGAGGGCAACGCCATAGCAGGCGCGAAACTGCTGATCAAGGCTGAAGACGGAACGTTCAGTTATACATGGACAACCGACGGAACGCCTCACGTGCTGGAACGCATCCCGGCAGGCAGCTACGTATTAAGCGAGCTCGCCGCACCGGAAGGCTACGAACTGGCAGAGGATGTACGTTTTACCGTGGACGATGCTCCGGGAGCAGTAAATAAAGTAGTAATGGTGGATAAAAAGACACCGGAGAGCTTTGAAGGAAGCATTACGGTGACAAAGACGCTCCAGATAGACGGTTACAGCATGGCCGTCGGCGCAGCGGACGCGACCTTCTATGTGGCGCTGTTTGCTGATGAAGAAAGAACCCGGCGGATCAGCGAGGTACAGCCGATTGAATTTAAGAACCAGACGGTCGGTAAAGCCGTGTTTACTCACCTTGGCGCAGGCAGCTACTACGTAGGAGAAACCGATGAATACGGAAATCTGCTGGAGTCCGGTTACTTCGAGGACGTATTCTATCTTCCGGAGTACGGCGACGGCTATCTGGTAGAGCTGGAAAGCGACAGCTTTGCGGGAATGCTCACCTTTGACAACCTGTTTTACAGCTTCCCGGACGGCTTCTACTACGAGGGCCTTCTGGACATCACAAAGATGGTACTCCTTGGCGGAGAGCCTTACGGCTCGGACAATGTTTACTATGCAGGAATATTCTACGATGCAGAGCACACAGAGCTGTTCGAAATTGTGGAACTGGCCATGGAAGGCGCAGATACAACAACCGTGACGGTCAGCGTTCCCCTGGGCGCGGATCCGGAGGAAACAGCGCGCTTCTATGTAACAGAGGTGGATGAGGACGGAAATCCGCTGGCCGATGGAAGAGAGCTTGAATTTATCATCGATGTGAGCGGAGAAGAGGTTGTTCTGTCGGGAGAAAATCCGTTTGGCGAAACAACGATTGTAAACAGCTATCCGGTAATTGAGACTGAACCGGAAACCGAACCAGAAACCGAGACGGAAAAGCAGACTGAGACGGAAAAGCAGACCGAGACGGAAAAGCAGACCGAAACCGAGACGAAGAAACAGACGGAAACGCAGAGCGAATCGGAAAAGCCTAAGGGCGTGAAGACGGGCGACGATACGGACTACTGGCTGTATATCCTGCTTCTGGCAGCTTCTGCCGGCGCACTGCTGATTTCGGGGAAAATCCGGAAAAAGGAAGAAAAATAGTTTGAAATGCTAATCGGAAAGCGGAGCCATTTTGGCTCCGTTTTCTGGTTATAAGGAGCCATATTTCCGGCATATTCTGTATAAATGTGGATGCAGTTGAGAGGGAATAATGAATCGCAGAAAACTGGAACTGGTGATGACGCTTTTCCTGCTTGCCGCGGCGTGGTATCTGCCGCCCAGAGCAGCGGCTCTGGTTTCGTCCGTTTTTGCGGAAACGGACGGCAAGGGCGTGATTGTGATTGACCCGGGACAGGAGGGCGGAAGATAGTGGAAAAGAAATGGAAAACTGCCGGATATATCCGGCTCTCCCGGGAGGACGGCGACAAGGAAGAGAGCGACAGCGTAGGAAATCAGCGCAGGCTTTTGGAGGAATATATCCGGTACAGACCGGAGCTGGAACTAAAGGAGTATTACATAGACGACGGATTTACCGGGACAAATTTTAACCGGCCTTCGTTTTTGCGGATGCTGGAAGATATTGAACGAAAGGAGGTGGACTGCGTTCTGGTCAAGGATCTCTCCCGGTTCGGCAGGGATTATATCGATGCGGGCAAGTATCTGGAGCGGATATTTCCGGCCAGCGGCGTACGCTTTATCTCCATCACCGATAACATCGACAGCAGAAAGCAGGCATACGATATGCTGCTGCCGATCAAAAATATCTTCAATGAACAGTATGCCAGGGATATTTCCCGGAAGGTGTGCACCGCCATGCATACCAAGCAGCGGGCGGGGGAGTTCATTGGAGCCTTTGCCTCCTACGGCTACCGGAAATCGCCGGTTAACCACAATCAGCTGGTAGTGGATCCGTATGCCGCGGAGATTGTACGCCGTATTTATACCCTGTATGCCCGGGGAATGGGAAAAAACCGGATTGCCCGTACACTGAATGAAGAAGGAATACCATGCCCGTCGGAATACAAACGGCTGAACGGGGAGCAGTACCGAAACGGCAACCGCCTGGAGGCCTCCGCCTACTGGACGTATTCCACAATTCACAAAATACTGCAAAATGAGCTGTACACCGGGAATATGGTTCAGGGCAGAAAAAGGCAGAAGCTAAAGGGCAGACAGGAGCAGGTCGCGCCAGAGGAGTGGATCGTGGTGGAAGGAACCCATCAGGCTATTGTAGAACGGAAGCTTTGGGAAAAGGTACAGAAGCTGCAGAAGCAGCGGACACGGGAGCTGGATCTGGAGACAAATATGAGCGCATTTGCCGGATTTTTGGTGTGCGGGGATTGCGGCAGATCATTGGTGAAAAAGACCTGGAAGGCAAAGGAAAGCCGGCGGATAAAATTCTTCTGCGGTACATATGTCCGCATGGGCAGGGCATACTGTACGCCCCATGGGATAACGCTGGAGCTGCTGGAGCAGGAGATCAGCCGGGAGCTGAGACGTATCTTTGCGGGAATTGCGGAGCCCGGAGAGCTGGCAGGGGAGAAACAAAAAAATGAAATGCCGGCAGGAGAAAGGCCGGGCGGGGAAAGGACCAGGCTGTCCGCAGAGCTTGAGCGGATGCGGAGAATGAAAAAAACGATATATGAGGATTACCGCGAAGGGCTGGTGAGCAAAGCGGAATATCTGGAATACCGGGAGGAATACGAGCGAAAGGAGCAGCTGCTGCGGGAACAGCTGGCGGCGGAGGAGCGCGAAGAGAGGGAGCCGGAAACGCGGACACAAAAAAGACAGCGCGCTGGGGCGCTGGCAAAACGGATCAAAGAAGGAAATCTCCCGGCTGCCGACCGGGAGATTGTGAGTGAGCTGCTGGAAAATGTCCGCGTGTATGCAGACGGACATATAGAATTTATTTACCGGGGTACAGGGCAGGCTAGTTAATGCCTTCTTTTTTGGCCCATTCGCTGATCATCCAGTAGGTGGGAACGTCCACATGGTACTGATCGGCAAGCCGTACAACCCGGTGTACCAGCCCGTCAATTTCGGAGCAGCCGCCCGAGAGCACATCCCGCTGCATGGAGGTAGTGGAATCCTTATCCAGCCCGTTCAAAATTTCCATATTAAAGGCCTCCAGATCAACGGTAAAGGTGATCCCCATGGCCTCTCCGAGGGCGCCTACCTCCCGGATCAGAGACAGAAAGGTATCCTGCTCTTTGCCGGGAACCATAAGGGCGCCGCCGGTAGCGTGATGGTACAGCCCGGCAGCCCCCATCGGGGAGACAAAGCTGAATTTCTGCAGGGCCTCCCGCTTGATCTCTTCGGTAAACCGGGCATTTATTTCTGCATCGCGAAGCTCCTGCGCGGTCTGCTCTGCCCTGCCCTGCAGCCGTCGGTCCTGGCCGTCACGGTAACCGAAAAATACGTTAAAAATCGGCGTGGCCTGGCAGATGACGCCGGGAGACTCAATCCTGCTGTAGATGTAGATGCAGCCGTCCAGGACTGTGGGCGCCGGGCAGGCCTCCTGGATGACCGCACCGGTGCCGAATACATTCAAAATCGGGATAACCAGCGTATCCGTTCCGGCAATCCGGTTGATAAATGCTGTTGTTTCCGGCAGAGAATAATATTTAACACAGACAAAAATAACATCCGGTGTTCCGCTGTATTCCTCCATGGTACAGGTACAGTCAGGGAAAACGGTAAAATCGCCGATTCTGGCAGAGCGGACAGCCAGGCCGTGCTTACGGATAGCCTCCAGATGCCGCCCGCGGGCAATAACGGTAACGTGTTGTCCGGCCCGGGCCAGGTACGCAGCAATGCACCCGCCTGTTCCGCCGGCTCCGATAATCAAATAGTTCATGATAGTCGCTCTCCTGGGGTAATTTGTCTTTCTGACGGATATTTTACCACTTTACAGGAAAGGAATCAATAAAAGTAATTAAAAGGGGCGAATGCAAAAGCGAAAGCAAATGCGGCACAAGGGATTATTGAGATGCAGAAAATGGATCGTATTATTATACAACAAGGTTTGCTTTGCCAATCTATAAAAATGAGAAAAAAACAAACATCTATAATGTATATTCAGCCCGTTTGTTGATTAATTGTGCAGGCAATGATAGACTGTATTTATATGACCTGGTAGGCATAAAAAAGAAGCGAGTACCCCGCTCATGACTATAGAATAGACGAGTGGTAAAAAACCGCTTCTTTGCATATAGAATATCATTTTTTGTGAAATTTGTCAACAAAATTATCGCTGGCGTAAAAGGATGGATATAAGATGCAGGAGAAATACAGAAACTTATTTTTGCTCAGTAAATACCGCACAGAGCTGATGGGAATAGCTGCGGTACTGGTGATGGCCAGCCATTTTACCAGCCTGTTTCCGGGGGCTCCGCTGCTTGTGGGACAGCTAAGCACCAAAGGAATCATCGGCGTGGATATGTTTCTGCTTCTGTCGGGAATAGGGCTTTATTTTTCCATGAGCAGGGCCGATTTCTCCGCGGGAGCATTCTATCGGCGGCGGATTTCCCGGCTGCTTTTCTCTTATTTGCCTGTGGGGATTCCGTTTTGGATTGCAGATGCGCTGATTCTGCGGTATGGGGCAGGGCGGCTGCTGGAAAATATCCTGATGATTTCGTTTTGGACAAGGGGTACAAAGACGGTATGGTATCTGGCTTTGCTTTTGCCGCTGTATATGCTGGCGCCGTTGATTTATGTGTTTTTATACGGAAGAAAAACGGGAAAGACGAACCGGGCCGTCCTGTGCCTGGCCGTGAGCGTGCTGCCAAATCTGCTTCTGATTTTGTGGGGGAATGATTACTATGAGAAAACCGAGATTGCCTGGTCACGGCTGCTGATTTTCTGCCTGGGCCTGATCCTGGGAAAGGCGGTGGCGGAAAAACGCAGGATTCCCGCG
>JAHZHG010000196.1 GCA_019420425.1 Clostridiales bacterium | reverse complement strand
CCCGCCAGGGACAGCGCCTGCTCCTCCAGGTTTTTCGGCTCGGTAATCTGCAGATCCGCGATCTGGGAAGCGATTTTTTCTTTGGCCTCCTGCGGGGTTTTGGTTCCCCAGAGCTGATAGAAGGTGTTCATATTAAAGGGCAGATTGTACAATGTGCCCTGATAATTTGCCACCGGGGAATTGATATAATTGTTAAACTCTGCCACCTGATTGACGTATTTCCACACTTCCTTATTACTGGTATGGAAAATATGCGCGCCATACTGATGCACCTGAATGCCGTCCTGCTCCCGGGTGTAAATATTGCCGCCGACATGATCCCGCTTGTCAATCACAAGACATTTTTTATCTGCCTTGCGCGCCTCGTTGGCAAACACTGCGCCAAAAAGGCCGGCGCCCACGATCAGGTAATCGTATTTGCGCTTGGCAAATTTCTTCGCCTTTCGCTCCTGCACCAGGCGCTCCTGCTCCGCGCTGTAGGCGCTGCAGACCTCGTTGGCCTCTCCCGTCATCCGGACAACGCCCTTATCCAGCCAGATCGCATGATCGCAGAGCTTACGGACGGAATCAATATTATGCGATACGTACAGCAGAGTAGTACCGCTGTCCAGCATCTGGTTCATCCGCTCGTTACACTTTTTCTGGAACTGATAATCGCCCACCGACAATATCTCGTCCACAATCAGGATTTCCGGTTCAACCATAGTTGCCACAGAAAAGCCCAGCCGCGCCTTCATACCGGAGGAAAAATTCTTAATCGGGGAATCCAGGAAGTCCTTCAGATTAGCAAACTCTACGATCTCGTCAAAATGCTCTTCCATGAACTTCCGCGAATGGCCCAGTACGGTTCCGTTTAAAAATATGTTTTCTCTGGCCGTCAGATTGGCATCAAAGCCTGCGCCCAGCTCAATCAGCGGCGCAATCTTTCCCCTCACCTTGACCGTGCCCTTATACGGCTTTAAAATACCGGTAATGGTTTTCAGCAAGGTCGATTTTCCGGAGCCGTTTGTTCCCACCAGGCCCCAGGCTTCGCCCTTTTTTACATGGAGCGAAACCCCCTTGAGCGCCAGAAACTCCTGAAACATCAGCTCCTTCTTTACCAGCTTAATCGCATATTCTTTTAAATTGTCCACTTTCTCACTGGCAAGGTTAAAGCGTATGGTAACGTCATCCACGTCAATGATATTATTTCCCACGATGCTCCCTCCTTAAATGTACAGAATAAATTTATCTTTGCTGCGCTGGAAGGACCAGACGCCAATCAGCAGCATCAGCAGTGAGATGAGCCATCCTCCCCAGATGATCTTTGGCCCTGGGATTTGTCCGTAATAGACGAGATCGCGGAAACCGGCCACATAATAATACAGCGGATTAAAGGTTTTAATCACAAACGCCAGTGTCGGATTTTTCTCCGCTATGGTTTCAATCGGATAAATAATCGGCGTCAGATACAGCCATGCTGTTGTGACTGCCTTATATATATACTGGATATCCCGGAAAAACACATTCAGCTGGGCCAGGAAAAAGCCAAGGCCGCAGCAAAATACATAGATTTTTATAATCACAAAGGGAATCAGCAAAATATGCCAGTGAAACTTTGCGCCGGTAACAAGCATAACAATAAATAGCGCACCCAGGGAAAGCACCATATCCACCATGCAGCTGGTTACTTTAGCAAGGGTAAAAATGTATTTGGGGACATACGTTTTTTTCAGCAGGGCGGCATTACCGGTGACCGACTTCATCGCATTGTTGGTACTCGCCGTCAGAAAATCGTACATCAGGCGGCCGGTCAGCAAATATACGGGGAAATTTTCAATATTTTTTTCGAATATGGTTGAAAATACCAAAGTAAGTACCACCATAATCAGCAGCGGATTCAGCACACTCCAAACGTATCCCAGAAAGCTTCTTCGATATTTCAGCTTTAAATCCCGGGATACCAGCTCTTTAATCAAATCCCGGTATTTATACAGGGTCTTAAACCGATGTTTCAGCAGCTCCATACATTTCCTCCATTTCACCGTGTATATTTACACGTCTTTTTCCTGGCTTTCCTGTGCCTCAAGCAGCAGCTGATATACCTCCCGCTTTCCGATTCCCCGGTCGCGGGCCACTGCCTTCATTGCTTCCTTTTTCTCCATTCCCTTATCCAGATATTGCTCCAAATGGGCCGTAATGTCAAGGGCCTGGAATTCCTCCTGCTGTTCCCGCTCCATCTCCCGGCGGCTGCGCCCTTCCAAGACAATCACGCATTCTCCCCTCGGCTCATTCTCCCGGTAGTAGGCCAGCGCCTTCGACAGTGTGGCAGGGAATACCGTCTCATGCTTTTTCGTCAGCTCCCGGCAGAGGGTAAGCCGCCGTTCGCCCAACACATCATACAGCTCTTCCAGCGTGCGCACCAGGCGGTGAGGCGCCTCGTAAAGCACACAGGTACGTGTCTCGGTCTGCAGCTCCTCCAGGATTTTCTTTCTCTCCTTCTTATCCGTGGGGAGAAAGGCTTCAAAGCAGAAGCGCCGCGTGGGCAGTCCGGAAAGAATCAGCGCGTTTACGCACGCGCAGGCCCCGGGCAGGGACGTCACCTCAATTCCCGCCTCCATGGACAGCCGCACCAGATCCTCTCCCGGATCAGAGATGCCCGGCGTTCCGGCGTCGGTAATCAGGGCAATGGTTTTGCCCTCCAGCATCTTAGCTACCAGCTCCCTGGCCTTTTCGATTTTATTGAACTCATGGTAGCTGGTCATCGGCGTGTGGATGGAAAAATGATTCAGCAGCTTAATGCTGTTGCGGGTATCCTCAGCCGCGATCAGATCCACCTCGTTTAATGTGCGAACCGCCCGGAAGGTCATGTCCTCCAGATTTCCGATGGGCGTAGCGCACAGGTACAGCTTTCCTGCCATACTGTTCCTCCATTTTCGTTGGGGCTACTTTTCGTATAGGTCAATCACTTCCCGGGTATATTGGCCCGGACCTTCGTAGACAATCAGCGGTTTTTCCACAGTGATCCGGGATTTTCCGCCCCGCAGGCCCTCCAGCAGCACCATATTCGGCTCCCGGTCAAGGTAAGGATAGACCAGGCGCATCCGTTTTGGCTCCAGGCGGTACTCCACCATCTTTGCCATAATCTCGGCCAGCCGGAACGGGCGGTGCACCAGATAAAATCTGCCCCCGGGCTTTAGCAGACGGGCTGCCTGCCGCACAACATCGTCCAGTGTACAGTAAATCTCGTGGCGGGCGGCAGCCTTGTCCGGGTCCGGGTTGACCAGGCCATGCTTTCCCGTCATGTACGGCGGATTGCAGGTAATAACGTCAAAAGAAGCCGGTAGAAAAATGGTATCGGCTTCTTTAATATCCCCCCGGACAATAGACACGCGCTCCTCCAGGTCATTTAGCCGGACGCTTCTGGCTGCCATATCTGCGCTGGTTTCGGAAATCTCCAACCCGATAAACCGGCGGCCTTCCGTCTTTGCCGCCAGCAAAATGGGAATAACTCCCGTCCCGGTCCCCATATCCAGAACCTCTTCTCCCGGCTTCACCCGGGCAAAGCCAGACAGGAGCACGGCATCCATCCCAAAGCAGAACAGTCGCTCATGCTGTATCAGTTGATAGCCGTTCCTGTGCAGATCATCTATCCGCTCTCCGGCTTTCAGTTCAATTTTCATTGAGCTTTGATTTTCCTTCCTTTTTCTCCAGCGCCTCCAAGGCCTTCAGCTCCCGGTCCTCTTTATTGTTTTTATGTTCTTTTCCTTCCTTGTTCTGGCCCTTCTGCCCCTTTTCTTTTTTCTTACGCGGACGGAATTTCAGCTGGCTGACATCGTACTCCTGCAGCTCCTTTTCGTCGTTTACGTCCACCAGCACCTTAACCCGCTGGCGCAGCACGTTTACACTCTGCACCTCACCCTTCAGGCCGTCAAAGGTAGTCACCGTATCTCCCAGAGCCGGAAGCCGGCTGTTCAGATACTCGTACGTCTCCTCCTCGTTCTTCAGGCAGCACATCAGGCGTCCGCAGACTCCGGATATCTTTGTGGGGTTGAGGGACAGGTTCTGTTCCTTGGCCATCTTTATGGAAACAGGGGCAAACTCGGAAAGATACGTGTGGCAGCATAGCGGCCGCCCGCAGATTCCCACACCCCCGATAATCTTCGTCTCATCGCGCACGCCGATCTGGCGCAGCTCAATCCTGGTCTTGAATACAGCGGCCAGGTCCTTAACCAGCTCACGGAAGTCAATTCTGCCGTCAGCGGTAAAATAGAACAGCACTTTGTTGTTGTCAAACGTATACTCCGCATCGATCAGCTTCATCTCCAGCTTATGCTTACGGATTTTTTCCAGGCAGATGCGCTTTGCATCCCCCTCCCGGCTGCGGTTTCTGGCCGCCCTTGCGTCATCCTCGGGCGTAGCCACACGGATCACCGGCTTTAAGGGCTGAATGACCTTTTCCTCGCCGACCTCCCGTATTCCGCCGACCACCAGGCCGTACTCCACGCCCCTGGCCGTCTCGACAATCACATGATCTCCGGATCAGAAGGAACAAAAGTTCCATGGTCAAATCAAAATTCACGTTTGCCCCAAGCCGCACCTTGGCCTTCTGGATCCCCTCCAGGATCAATTCAATGCCCTCATAGGAACTGGTCTCGGCATTTTCGCGGATGTAGCGCAGCTGATCCTTGAAAATCACGCCGTCGATATCCTTAGTCGCCTTGAAATACAGGACGTCTCTGTACCATACGGCCAGAATATCCAGATAGTCCCGGATATCTACTTTATATTCGTAAACCATCTTCACCGTCTGGATAATCTCGGTGATGTCCATATTTTTTACGTTTTTCACCAGCTGTACTGCCGAGGCCTTGATCTGGCCAAAGTTTTCCGACGATGCCAGCTGGATGGCCTTTCCGATATTTCCCTGGGCAAAGGCTACGCAGATATCCGCCTGATAATCGGGAATCTGCACGTGCTCCATCAGATACTCCTTTACCTGCTCATCGGGAACAGGACGCAGGGTCAGGGTCACGCACCGGGAAAGCACGGTATCCAGAAATGCGGAAGAATCCGCGCCAAGCAAAAGGATCACCGCATACTCCGGCGGCTCTTCGATGGTCTTCAGCAGAGCATTCTGCGCCTGCACGGTCATCTTTTCCGCGTCCGGGACAATATAGATTTTATATTTTCCGGAATACGGCTTGATCTGTACATCGCTGACCAGCTGGTCCCGAATCTCGTCTACGCCGATGCTGTTCGGCTTTTCATGCGTTACGGTAATGATATCGGGGTGGTTTCCATTCTCCGCCTGATGGCAGGAGCGGCATTCCCCGCAGGGCCTCTTCTCCCCGTTTTCGCACTGAAGCGCCATCGCAAACGCCATGGCTACTGTATGTTTGCCTGAACCCTTTTCTCCCTGAAGCAGGTAGGCGTGGCTGATTTTTCCCAGCGCAATCGCGCTTTCCAGATGAGAAATCACCTGCTTATGTCCAATAATATGATCAAATCCGGGCATATACTCACCCCTTATGTTGTTATTTGCTATATCTTATCTATTTTATCATGTTTTCCGTGCTTGTACAATTGTATCTTTTATTTCGTTTTCCGTTTCATTTTCCGTTAAGCCTGCTCTGTTGCTGTTCACTGCCAATGTCAGTCAGTTAGGCTATATAAAATGTGTCCAAAAAGGCATGAAGTATACTTTATGTGCCGCATTTACTGCGGCTAAGTTCTGGGATGCCTGAAAGGTA